>DAHUXW010000142.1 GCA_027306925.1 Acidimicrobiaceae bacterium
GGTGGACGGCCGCGGGCGGGCAGCGACGGCGCTCCTGCGCGAGACCGGCCGCGCGTTAGCCGCGGGCGGGCGGTGACGGCGCCCCTGCGCGAGACCGGCCGCGCGTGAGCGGCGGTCGAGCTCGCCCGGCGGGCGAGCGGGGGCGTCAGCGGTTCGTGAACACCGCGGCGAGCTGGCACTCGGCGCGAAAGCGCGCGACGGCCGGCTCGTGGACGAAGGCGTCGAGGTGCGCGTCGAACTCGGCCGCCGCGAGCAGGCCGCGCCCGACGATCTCCGAGCGGGCGGCGAGCAGCCGGGCGACCGTGAGCGAGCGCGACGCGTCACCCTGCTCGCTCGCGACGTGCGCCGCCTGCGCGAGCAGGCGCAGCGGGCCGACGTCGAACCCGGCGGTCGCGAAGTACGTCGTGAGCTTGCGCCCGACGTGACGGTCTCCCCCGCGACCCGACTGGCACGCCGCGAACGCGCCCTCGAGGGCCGTGAGGGCTGCCGACGGCTCTGGGTAGGTCACGCCGAGGCCGTCGTCGACGTCGAAGACGAACGCCCTGCCGCCGGGCCGCAGCACGCGGCGGATCTCGGCCACGACCGCCTCCGGATCGGGGAGGTGCTGGAAGAGCAGGCGCGCGGTCACGACGTCGAACGCCGCGGCCCCGTACGGCAGATCCGCGACGTCCGCGGGCGCGAAGCGCACCGCGCTCGCCTCCCGGACCCAGCCGGCGAGCGCGTCGCCAAGCGCTCCGGCCACGTCGAGGACCGCTTCGTCGATATCCACGCCGACCGCGCGGACGCGGTGCAGGTGTGCGAGCTCGAAGACCACCGGGCCGAATCCGGTGCCGAGGTCGAGGAGCTCCGCGCCCGGCTCGACCTCGAGCAGCGGGTAGAGGGTCCGGCGCGCGGCACCCGTGAGGATCGTCTGGGCGAGGAGCGAGCCCCCGGGCGGGGCGGGATGCGCGTCGAGGTACGCGGCGTACGCGCGGTCGAGCACGGACCAGTCGCCGCCGACCCGCGGCCCGTGCGCGCCGTCCCGCTCGTCCGCGCTCGCAGCTCCTTCGTGCACGGCGGGCAGGCTACCGGCCCGCCGCTCCTCCGCGACGGGCGGCCCCGGGGGGTCGCCCGTCCGGGCACCGGTCACGGGAGCCGCGCGACGAACGCCTCGAGCACCCGGTCGAGAAGCGCAGCCTGCGACCCGGCCGTGCCGGGGCTCCTGCGGCTGCCGGGCGGGGGGGCGACGCCCGCCGTGACGCCCGGCGGCGCCGGCGCGCGCGGCGCGTCCGCGTGAAGGGTCGCAACGCCGGACGCGAGCGCGGCGGCGAGACCGGCGCGGTCGTCGGGCGCGAGCGCCAGCTGCCGGGCGAAGCCGTCGGCGTCGAGACGCGTGAGCGCCATCGAGTGGAGCCACGCGCCGCGACGGTCGCGGCGCTGCGAGATCCCGACGAGCTTTCGCCCGCCGACGGTGACCTCTCCGGGCCCGAGGCCCGCGAAGCACGCGACACGCGACCACGGGCTCGCGACGAGGCCTCCCCGGTGGACCGAGTACGCGCCGCGGCCGCGGCGGCCGCAGCCGCCGGCGTCGGCGCCGGCGACGTGCGCGCACGCGTCCGCCCACAGCTCGCCGAGCCACCAGGCGCTGCGCCCGACGTCCGCGACGAGCAGCGGGTCGCCCGCGGGGACGAAGACGTCGATCCACACCTGCGCGCCGGGCTCGACGTACACCGCGCCACCGCCGCTGCACCGGCGCACGACCGCCGATCCCGCGCCGGACGCGCGCACCGCGTCGACGAGCGCTGCGTCCTGCGAGCTTCCGAGCACGATCGCCCGGTCCGTCGGGCGGGTCGGGCACACGATGCGTCGCCCCGAGAGCGTCACGTCGTCGACGTCGGGGAGCTCGCCGACGAGCCGCGCGACGTCCCCCGAGCGCTCGAGCAGGACCCAGTCGCCGCTCACCCGACCCGAGGCGCTCGGGAGCGGGTGGCGGGTGGCGGTCGCACGCGGGCGCTCGTTTCGACCTGTCGGTACGGCGTCACGCAGCCGGATCGCGACGGCCCGCCGCCCGAGCGAGCACCGGCGCGACGTACGGCTCCCACTCGGCGCGCACCTCGCCGCTCGCCGCGAGGAGCCAGACGCGCGAGCGCGGCGCCCTCGGGGCCTCCCGGAGCACGAAGCCCGCCTCCTCCAGCAGGTAGTCCTCCTTCGCCGCGTTGCACCTCCGGCACGACGCGACGACGTTCTCCCAGCTGTGGGGACCCCCTCGACTGCGCGGCACCACGTGGTCGATGTTCTCGGCCTGCGCCCCGCAGTACTGGCAGCGGTGGCCGTCGCGTGCGAACACCGACCGGCGCGAGATCGCGACCCTCGTCTGGCGGGGCACCCGCACGTACTGCGCCAGGCGCACGACCGAGGGCTCCGGAAAGCGCGCCCGCTCCGAGCGGAACTCCCCGCCCGTGTGGTGGACGAGCTCGGCCTTCGCGTCGAGGACGAGCACGAGCGCACGGCGGGAGGACACGACGCAGAGCGGCTCGAACGTCGCGTTCAGCACCAGCGCCCGCCCGATCACGTCAGGCCCCGCCGGCTCCGCACGCGCCGCGCACCCTCATCGGGGGCGAGGCTAGCGCGCGCGCCCGGCGCTACGGCGCATGCGCGACACGGCCGCGCGCTCGTCTCGCGACCACGCGAGGAACGCGAGCAGGTCCGCACCCGAAGGCACCGCGGACGCGTCGCCGTACGCGGTCTCCGTCCTGAACTCGAGCCAGTCCCGGACGTGCGGTCCGCGGGTGCGCCGGCGCGTCGCCAGGAGCGCGCGGGCCGTCCGGACCGCTTCGAGCCACACGTCGGGCCGCGACACGACAGCGGCCGCAGACCCCGCCCACGCCGCCCGGCGGCGCGAGGTCGCGACGCCCGCGCTCAGCGGTCGCGCCAGAACCGCGAGCGGAGGCGCCGGCCGATGATCGAGAGCTCGCCGCCCGCCACCCGCTGGCGGGGCTGCTGGCCGGCCGGGTCGGACGAGCGCCCGCCGAAGTACTGCCTCGCGCTGCGCTCGAAGATCAGGGAGCCGCAGAGCATGACGACGAAGCCGAACGTCCCGAGCAGCAGCGAGGTGCGGAACGCGAGGAGCAGCACCGCGAGGCCTGCGAGGAAGACGGCGACCGACCACCGGATCGAGCGGGCGGCCGCGGAGCGCGGACCCTCCGAGCGGACGCGGTCGACGAAGGAGCGGTCGTTCTCGTAGAGCTTCTGCTCCATCTCCTGGAGGATCCGCTGCTCTTCTTCGGAAAGCGGCACCCGCTCCCCCTCTCCGGCGTGATGCGGCGACTCGTTCGGGCGGTCCTGGCCGGAATCCTACGGAGCTCCACCGAGGATTCCGGCACGTGCCCCAACAGACACTCCGCCCATTCTCGCGCACCGGCGGGGCGACGACAACGCGCACGCACCTCGCGGCGCGCCGCGCTCAGGCGGGTCCGACCGGGCCCGCCGGTCCGCTCGACGTTCCTCGCGACGCGCGAGCGAGCGGGCCGATCGCCGTCTCGCCGTACCGCCGGCGGATCGCCTCGGTCGCCGCCTCGACATCGTCCCGACGATCGCGGTGGGCGTGGCCGTCCGACCCGGGCGCCTGGCCGGAGCCGTCCGCGAACAGCTCCAGCTGCCGGGCCGGCAGCTCCGCGGCCGCGAGCAGCCCGGACACGTGGACGCCCACGAGGCGCAGGCCGCCTCCCGACGGGAGCGACGCGAGCAGGTCGCACACGACGTCGCCGAACGCCGCAGCCGTGTCCGCGTGCGCCGCGAGCGTGTGCGAGCGCGTCACGGTCGTGAAGTCGGAGAAGCGCGCCTTGACCGTCACCGTCCGTGCGAGGACGCCGGCGCTCCGGCATCGAGTGGCGACACGGGCCGCCGCCTCGCGCGCCCGGCGCGCGAGCTCGACCGGGTCCCGGATGTCGGTCGGGAAGGTCTCCTCGTGGCCAATCGAACGCGCGGGTCGCTCGGCGACGACGCAGCGCTCGTCGCGGCCCGACGCGAGGTCGTGGAGCGCGCGGCCGCTCGACGACCCGAGGAGCCGCACGAGGCTGTCACGGCTCACTGCGGCGAGGTCCCCGACGCTCGACACGCCGAAGCGGCCGAGACGGTCCGCGGTGCGCGGGCCGACGCCGGGCAGGGCGCGGACCGGGTGGGCGTGGAGGAACTCGCGCTCCTCCTCCGCGGCGACCACGACGACGCCCGCGCCCGCGACGACCGCGCCGTGCTCGATCCGCGGCTTCGCGGCCTTCGACGCGAGCTTCGCGACGAGCTTCGTCCGCCCGACACCGACTGCGCAGTCGAGCCCGAGCTCGGCTCGAACCGTCCGGCGAAGGCGCCACGCGATGTCCGGGCTCGTTCCCGAGAGCCGGTGCGCGCCGGACACGTCGAGGTAGGCCTCGTCGAGCGAGACCGGCTCGACGAGCGGCGTGACCGAGCGCAGGATCACCTGCAGCCGCGCGCTCGCCTCCCGGTACGCGTCGAAGCGCCCGGGGAGCACGATCGCGGACGGGCAGAGCGCCCTGGCCCTCGACATCGGCATCGCCGAGCGGATGCCGTGCACGCGCGCCTCGTAGGACGCGGACGCGACGACGCCACGCGGCCCCGTTCCGCCCACCAGCACGGGATGCCCGGCGAGCGACGGATCGCGCAGCACCTCGACCGCCGCGAAGAAGCAGTCCATATCCAGGTGCAGGACGTCGAGCGGGAGATCGCCCGGCCGCCGCCCGGGAGCGCTCATTGCCCGAGCGTCACCCGCCGGAACGCCTCGGCGAACGCGACCCCGCCGAGGCGCCCGGCCTCCTCCGCACGGTCGCGCACGGCCTCGCCGAACCACTCGCCCTCCTCGCCGAGCTGGCTGCGGTGGCATCGCACCGCGTCGGCCTTGCGCTCGATCACGGAGGTGACGTCGACGGCGACGTTTGCCTCGAGGGAGCCCGACAGGAAGACGTGGCGCACCGGCCACGCCTCGCCGGCGTCCGGGAAGTACAGCGGGGAGCTCGCCGCGGGGAAGACCGCGTCGAGCGTCGCCCAGCCGACCGCCCGGTGGTCGTGGTGGTTGAAGTAGTGCTCGCCGAAGAAGACCGCTGTCGGATCGGGGCAGATCACGACCTCCGCGCGCGCGTCGCGGATCACGCGCACGAGATCGCGCCGGAGTGACGCGTCGTTCGCGACCTCGCCGTCCGGCCGCCCGAGATGGTCGACCGAGGCGATGCCGAGCTCGAGCGCGGCCGCCGCGACCTCGGCGCGGCGCACGTCCACGAGTCGCCCGACGTCCGCGACCCGCTCGGTCGCGCCCTTGTCGCCCTGGGCGCAGACGACGAGCCGGACCTCGCAGCCGTGGCCCGACCACAGCGCGAGCGTCCCTCCGCACGAGACGTCCGCGTCGTCGGGGTGCGCGTAGACCGCGACCGCCCGGACCGGGATCTCGCGCACGACCGCGAGCGTCACCTCGGGCGCTCTCGGACCGGACCGCGGTGGTCGTGGCCCACCGTGGTCAGCTCGCGCCGTGCAACTTCGGCGCGGTCTGCTTCGTGAGCAGGCCGACCTCTCGCGCGAAGTCGTCCGCGCCCTCGAAACCCTTGTACACGCTCGCGAACCGTAGGTACGCGACGTCGTCGAGCTCCCGGAGCCGGTCGAGGACCGCGACGCCGATCTCCTGGCTCGACACCTCCGGACCCGAGCGCCGAGCCTGCTCGCCGACCGCGTCGACGAGCGCGTCGAGCGCGCCCTGCTCGACGGGCCGGTTCTTGCACGCCGCACGCACACCCGCGACGACCTTCTCCCGGTCGAAGAGCTCCCGCTGGCCGGACCGCTTCGCGACGACGAGGCCTGATCCGCTGGAGCGCTCGAACGTCGTGAAGCGGAACCCGCACGACAAGCACTCGCGCCTTCGCCGGATCGCGGCCCCGTGCTCGACCTCGCGCGAGTCGACGACACGGTCGTCCGCATGGAGACAGCTCGGACAACGCACGCGCGAACGCTACTTCGCGTAGCGGACCCGCCCCGACGCGGCACGTCCGCCACGCACGACGTCACGGCAGGTGGATCGTCTCGCCCACGCGAAGGACACCGCCGCGCAGCTGCGCGTCGATCGAGTCCATCAGCGGCCGCGGGTCGCGACCCGGCTCCATCGCGGACGCGATGGACCACGCCGTGTCGCCCGGCCGCGCGACGTACGCGTAGCCGGACGCGGTCGGCCGGGAACCCGCCGGAGGCACGAGCGGTGAGCCGCCGCCTACGAGCGCGCCGGCTCCGAACCACACACCGAGGAGTGCCACCACCGTGAGCATCCCGGGCAGCACGCGGGTCGCGCGGAAGCGAGCGCTGCGTGAGCGCGCGCCCGCACCTGCGTCGGCGCGTCCGGCCGCGCCGTGCACCACGGGACCGAGCACCGGCGGCCCGTCGCCGACGAGGCGGAGGTGCTGCCGCCCGCGCACGACGCCCGCCTGCCGGTCGCGGTCCGGTACGTGGCGTGGCGCGGCGCGTGCTCCGGGCGCAGGTCGGCCGCCGTAGCGTCTCGGGTGGACCGCAACCGCCATCGCCGCCATATCGCCCTCCGCTCGAGCCACCGCCGCGTGACACCGTCCGGCCGAGGCGTACACACGTTCGCCACGGGACCGGACGAAGCGTCGCACGAACGTCTGTTCGCTGTCAATGCGTGCGTCGAACGCCTGTTCCACGAACGGATGTTTGCATCGGGGTGTGACAGCGCACTACCGTCGCGCCTCGGGAGGTGGTCGGCATGGCCGAGACGGTGCTGACGGGCAAGCGACGGCAGATCCTCGAGGTCATCGCGGAGCAGATCAGGTCCCGCGGCTACCCGCCGTCGGTCCGGGAGATCGGCGAGGCCGTGGGCCTGACGTCGTCCTCCACCGTGCACACGCACCTGCAGGTGCTCCAGCGCCAGGGATACCTCCGCCGCGACCCGACGAAGCCGCGCGCGATCGTCGTGAGCTTCGAGCCGGCCTCGGGCGCTGCGATCCCGCTCCGCCCCGTCGCCCACGTGCCGCTGCTCGGCGACGTCGCCGCGGGGACCGGCGTGCTCGCCGAGCAGAACGTCGAGGAGATGCTCCCCCTTCCTGCGGACCTCACCGGACCGGGCCAGCTGTTCATGCTGACGGTCCGCGGCGAGTCGATGACCGGCGCCGGGATCCTCGACGGCGACTACGTCGTCGTGCGCCGCCAGGAGCACGCGGAGCCCGGCGACGTCGTGGTCGCGGGCATCCCGGGCGGCGAGGCGACCGTGAAGACCTTCCGGCGGGCGCGCGGACGCGTCGTGCTCGTCCCGTCGAACCCCGCGTTCTCCGACATCGAGCTCGCGCCGGGCGACGTCACGATCTACGGCAAGGTCGTGACCGTGCTCCGCCGCCTTTAGCGCGGTCCCGCCGGCAGTAGCGTCGCGTGCGCGGTTGCGGCCGCGACGGAGCGCCCGGGCCGAGCGCGCCGCGATCCGGCCATCGGAGGCGACATGGCGGGCACTGCCGACCGCTTCGACCCGACGGACCTCGTCGCGCTCGGGGTCGGCCTCGACGCGGTCGAGCTCGAGATGCAGCAGCGGGCCAGGGACTTCGTCGAGGCGCACGTCCTCGACGAGCTCGCCACGTGGTACGCGGACGAGATGCTCCCCCGAGAGCTCGCCCGTGCGCTCGGAGCGGCAGGGCTCCTCGGACTCGACGTCCCCGGCTACGGTCCCGAGGTGGGCCCGGTCGCAGTCGGCCTCGTCATGCTCGAGCTCGAGGCGGCCGACAGTGGGGTGCGCTCGCTCGCGTCCGTGCACAGCTCACTCGCGATGCACGCGGTCTCGCGGTTCGCGAGCGAGGAGGAGCAGGCGCGCTGGCTGCCGGGGATGTCGAGCGGGGACGTCCTCGGGTGCTTCGCGCTCACCGAGCCCGACGCCGGCAGCGACCCCCGCTCGATGCGCACGCGTGCGCGGCGCTCGGGGAGCGACTGGGTTCTCGACGGCGAGAAGCGCTGGGTGACGAACGGCGGGATCGCGGACGTCGCGGTCGTCTGGGCGGTCGCCGACGAGCAGATCCGCGGCTTCCTCGTCCCGCTCGACGCCCGGGGTGCCGAGGTGCGGCCGATCAACGGCCGGCTCTCGCTTCGCGCGAGCGTCTCGAGCGAGCTCGCGCTCGACGGGTGCCGGATCCCGGCGGGCCACGCGCTCCCGGGCGCCGTCGGGCTGCGTGCGGCGCTCACCTGCCTCGACGAGGCTCGCTACGGCATCGCGTGGGGCGCGATGGGCGCAGCGCGCACGTGCTTCGCCGCGGCGCTCGACCACGCGCTCGCGCGGCGCCAGTTCGGCAAGCAGCTCGCTGCGTTCCAGCTCACGCAGGCGAAGCTCGCGACGATGGCCGTCGAGCTCGAGAAGGGGCTGCTGCTCGCGCACCATCTCGGGCTGTCGAAGCGCGCCGGGCGCCTTCGGCCCGAGCAGGTGAGCGTCGGCAAGGTCGGCAACGTCCGCGCGGCGCTCGAGATCGCCCGGATCGCTCGCACCGTGCTCGGCGCGGAGGGCATCACGCTCGGACGCGCCGTCATGCGCCACATGACGAACCTCGAGGCCGTCCTCACCTACGAGGGCACCGAGGAGGTCCACCTGCTCGCGATCGGCCGCGCGCTCACCGGTCTCGACGCCTTCGCCTGAGCGCGCGCGACCCGCGCTCAGGACTCCTGCAGGACGCGTGCGAGCGCGGCGTGAACCGCCTCGAGATCCGCGCGCTCCACGCGCTCCTCCGAGGTGTGCGCGACGAGCGGGTCGCCGGGGCCGAAGTTCGCCGCCGGCACGCCGCGCGCGGCGAAGAACGCGACGTCGGTCCAGCCGAGCTTCGCGCGCGGGGGTGCGCCGCTCGACGCGACAAGCGCCGCGAGGAGCGGGTGGCCGAGCATCGGCGCGGCAGCCGGCGCGCTGTCCTCGACGGCGAGCTCGTCGCCGATCTCCGGGGAGAGCGCGGGCGCGAGGTACGCCCGCAGCGCCGCGTACGCCTGCTCGCCGTCGCGGTCCGGGGCGAAGCGATGGCTAATCGCGACGCGCGCGTCGTCCGGTACGACGTTGCCCGCGACGCCTCCCGAGACGCCGACCGCCTGGAGCGCCTCGCGGTACTCACAGCCGTCGAGCACGGGCCGGCGCTCCTCGAAGCCCGCGACGAGCTCGAGCAGCGGCGCGAGACGGTGGATCGCGTTCCGGCCGGTCCACGGGCGCGCCGTGTGCGCACGTGCGCCCCGGAGGCGTGCCTCGAGCCGGAGCACGCCCTGGCAGCCGGCCTCGACGAGCGCGCCGGTCGGCTCCGCGAGCACCGCCGCGTCGCCCGCGAGCAGGTCCGGACGCTCGCGGTCGACGACCCTGAGCCCCGAGAAGCGCGTCGCGACCTCCTCGCACGCGTAGAACACGTACGTGGCGTCGACCGCCGGCGACCGGAGCCCGCCCGCGAGCGCGAGCATCACCGCGAGCCCGGCCTTCATGTCCGCGCTCCCGAGGCCGTGGAGGACGTCGCCGTCGATCCGCGGGCGCTCGTTGCCGGCGGGCGGCACCGTGTCGAGATGACCGGCGAGCACGAGCCGGCGCGGCCTGCCGAGGTGAGTGCGCGCGACGACGTTGTCCTCGATCCGGGTGACCTCGAGCCAGGGGACGGCCGAGAGCTCGACGTGGACGAGGTCCGCGAGCTCGCGCTCGTCGTGGCTCACCGAGGCGACCGCGACGAGCTCGGCCGTGCGCGTGAGCAGGTCGGTCACGTGGACACGCCGTGCGTGCGCAGGACCGCGTTCAGCGCGGCCTTGTCGTGGCGCTCGCCCTCGGCGAGCCGGCGGAGCACGAGCACGCACGGGAGGAAGAACTCGCCGCCCGGGAGCTCGCGGCGCCGCGACGCGCCGACCGCGACGCTCCACGGCGGGACGACCCCGCGCGACAGCTCCTCTCCCGTCGTCGCGTCGACGACCGGGATCGACGGGTTGAGGATCGTGCCGGCACCGACGACCGACCCGCGACCCACGCGCGCGCCGTCGGTGATCATCGAGCGGCTGCCGACGAGGACGTCGTCCTCGACGACGACCGGAACGGCGTTCGGCGGCTCGAGGACGCCCCCGATGCCCACGCCTCCCGAGAGGTGGACACGGTCGCCGATCTGCGCGCACGACCCGACGGTCGCCCACGTGTCGACCATCGTGTCCCTGCCGACGCGCGCGCCGATGTTCACGTAGCTCGGCATGAGCACGACGCCGCGGTCGAGGAACGCTCCCCGCCTGGCCGACGCGCCGGGCACGACGCGCACGCCGTGTGCCGCGTAGTCGCGCTTCAGCGGGAGCTTGTCGGCGAACTCGAACGGCCCGAGCTCGATCGTCGACATCTGCGCGAGCTGGAAGGTGAGCAGGATCGCCCGCTTCAGCCACTCGTGGACGACGACCTCGCCGGACCGCTCGTCGACCTCGGCCACGCGGACCTCACCGCGGTCGAGGAGCGCGATCGCCTCGTCGACGGCCGCGACCGCCTCGCCGTCCCCGGCGGAGAGCTCGCCGCGGCGCTCCCACAGCGTGTCGATCGACTCCTCGAGCGTTGCCATGCTCACCTCTCCGGGATCGGGCACGCCGCGCCGGGGTCGGCCGGCGCGAGGCGACGGACGCCGCGGGGGACGACGGACGGGCCCCGACGCTAACGCGACCCGGCCGGCTCGGCGCGCGCCGCGGCGAGCCGGCCGGCGACGAGCTCGATGCGCTCGAGCGGCTGGACGACCGCGATCCGCACGTGCCCGGCCCCGTCCTCGCCGTACAGCTCGCCCGGCGAGACGAGCGCTCCGCCACGGGCGGCGAGCTCCCACGAGAACCGCCACGCCGGCGCGAGGTCGCCGGCCGCCCCGGCGGCGTCGCCCGCACCCCCGAGCGTCTCCTCGAGGGGCGCGCGGACCCAGAGGTAGAAGCCGCCGCTCGGGAGGTCGACCGGGACCCCGATCGCCCGGAGCGCCGCGGCGCACCGCTCGAGCCGGGTCCGGTACCGCTCGCGCTGCGCGACGACGTGCGCGTCGTCCTCGAGCGCGACGGCGGCCGCGAGCTGGACCGGGCCCGGCACCATGAAGCCCGCGTGACGCCGCAGCTCGGCGAAGTAGGCGACGAGCCCCGCGTCGCCCGCGTAGAAGCCGACGCGCAGGCCCGCGCAGTTCGACCGCTTGGAGACCGAGTGGACGGCGAGGACGCCGTCCATGCCGTGCTCGAGGATCGTGCGCGCGCGCCCGTCCCAGGTGAACTCCGCGTAGCACTCGTCCGAGAGGACCGGGACGCCACGGCTGCGGCCCCAGCGCGCGGCCGCGCCGAGGTCGTCGAGCGCGCCGGTCGGGTTCGACGGGCTGTTCACCCACAGGCAGAGCGCGCGCGTCGCGTCGTCGGGGTCGACCGAGCCGAGGTCGAGCGCGCCGTCCGCGCGCTGTGGGACCGGGACCGCGCGGCACCCAGCGAGCGCCGCACCCATCGCGTACGTCGGGTAGGAGACCGACGGGTAGAGCACCGTGTCGCGCGACGGGTCGCGCAGCCGGAGCCAGTGCGGGACGCCGGCCACGAGCTCCTTCGTCCCGATGCACGCGGCGACCTCCCTGCGCTCGACGTCGACCGAGAAGCGCCGACCGATCCAGGCCCGCGCCGCGTCGAGCAGGCGCGCGCTCCCCGTCCCCGAGGGGTACCCGCGCTCGGCTCCGGAGGACCCGAGCGCCTCGACGACGGCCGGCGGCGGCGCGTCGCACGGTGTCCCGACCGAGAGGTCCACGGCCCCGCCCGGCAGGCGGGCCGCGACGGCCGACAGCGGAGCGAGCCGGTCGTAAGGGTACGTGGGCGGGACGAACGCCTCCGGTCGGTCCGGCACGCGGCCTCCTAGCGGTCGGGCCGCGCGGTCGCGGCGAACTCGGCGAAGCGGCGCCGCGCCTCGTCGCCCAGGCGGGCGCGGATCTCGAGCACGTCGCCCGCGTCGCGCTGCTCGACGATCTCGCCGAGACGATGGAGCGCGGCGAGGACGTCGCCCCGGTCGTAGGGGATCTCGAGGTCGACCGTCCGGTCGCTCGAGCGGAGCGACGCGGCCACGGCCGCGAGGAGCGCCGCCGTCCCCTCGCCCGTGAGCGCCGAGCACGCGACGGAGCCGGAGTGCGCCGCGACGAGGCGTGCCGCGGCCGCCGGCGCACGGTCGGACTTGTTGAACGCGAGGAGCTCGGGCACCTCGGCCGCCCCGATCTCCGCCAGCACCGCGTGGACGGCCTCCATCTGCGACTCGGGGTCGGTCGCGCTCGCGTCGACGACGTGGACGAGCAGGTCCGTGTCCGCGACGACCTCGAGCGTCGAGTGGAACGACTCGACGAGCTGGTGCGGCAGCTTGCGGACGAAGCCGACCGTGTCGGAGCAGAGAACGACCTGACCGCCCGGGAGGTCGAGCTTCCTCGTGCGCGGGTCCAAGGTCGCGAACAGCCGGTTCTCGACGAGCACGTCGGCGTCGGTGAGCGCGTTCAGCAGCGTCGACTTCCCCGCGTTCGTGTAGCCGACGAGCGACACCGTGCGCATCGCCCCCCGGCGCCGCGCGCGCCGCTGCGTCCGGCGCGTGCTCTCGAGCTGCTGGAGCTCGGCCTCCAGCCGGGTGATCCGACGCATGATCCGCCGGCGGTCGACCTCGAGCTGGGTCTCGCCGGGTCCGCGGGTCCCGATCCCACCGGCCTGCTGCGAGAGCGAGGTGCCCCGGCCACGCAACCGCGGCAGCCGGTAGCGGAGCAGGGCGAGCTCGACCTGGGCGCGGCCCTCCTCGGTCCGCGCGTTCTGGGCGAAGATGTCGAGGATCACCGCGGTCCGGTCGATCGCGGTGCGGCCGAGCAGCTTCTCGAGGTTGCGCTGCTGGGCGGGCGTGAGCTCGTCGTCGAACACCACCGTGTCCGCGTCGACGCGCTCGCACAGCTCGTGGAGCTCCGCGGCCTTGCCGCGGCCGATGTAGGTCGCGGGGTCGAGCGTGTCGCGAGACTGCAGCACGCGCGCGGCCTCGTCCGCCCCGGCCGTGTCGACGAGCAGGCTCAGCTCGTCGAGGCTCGCCTCGACCTCGGCGAGCGTGCGCGGCCACGTGACGACCCCGACGAGCACGATGCGCTCGCGAAAGCTCCGCTCGATGAGCGTCACGTGCGAACCGCCGCATGCGGCGCCGCGAGGCCCCCGGAGACGGTGGGCGCGAGGTCGGCGAGGTCGAGGTCGGCGAGGTCGACGGTCACCGCCGCGATCCGCTGGGCGGGCCCGGTGAGCACGGCCGACGGATGCGCCGGCGGGCCGGACAGCTCGACGAACAGCGCGCCGCCGGGGTTCACGACGAGGACGCGGTCGCCCGCGAGCCCCGCGGCCCGCATCGCGGCCGCGGCGGCGCAGCTCCCGCTCCCGCAGGCGAGCGTGACGCCGACTCCCCGCTCCCAGACCGCCAGGGACAGCGCCCCGTCGACGACGTCGACGACCTCGACGTTCACTCCGCCCACGGTGCCGGCCTCGACAGCAGGCCCGACGGTCGCGACGTCGAGCGAACGGACCGGCGTCGCGCTCGCTCCCGCAGCGCCGCCCGCTACCGCGGGCGCGTAGATCACGACGTGGGGGTTGCCCACGCCGACGCGGCGCGCGACGAGCCCGCCGAGCGATCCGGCCGGCCGCGGCGCGCCACCGGTGGCCACGACCGTCGCGCCCGACCCGGTCGCGGCCAGGAGCTCGGTCGCGGCGATCTCCTCGCCGACCGAGAGCTCGCCCATCGAGACCCGCACCTGCGCGGCGCCCGCCGCGGAGTCGCGCGACACGTGCGCGGCCGCGTCGCCCGCTGCGGTCTCGACGACGAGGTCCCCGCGCGGGGCGAGCCCGGCGTGGACCGCCGCGAGCGCGGCACAGCGCAACCCGTTGCCGCTCGTCTCCGCGACGCCGCCGTCCGCGTTGCGGAGCTCCATCGCGAAGGCGCCACCCCGGCGGGGTGGCACGAGGCGCAGGAGGCCGTCCGCGCCGACACCGCGGTGCCGGTCGCACAGCGCCGCGACCACGTCCGGGCCGGGGTCGACCCCGCCCTCGGTGTCCACGAGGACGAGGAAGTCGTTCCCGAGACCGTGGTACTTCGCGAGCTGGATGTTCACACCTCAAGTGTCGCGCGCCGCGAGGCGAGCGACGGTGACGGCGAGTCCGGGGTCGTCGGCCCGGAGCCAGGTGACCCGGGGGTCGCGCGCGAACCAGCGCTGCTGGCGGCGGGCGAACGCGCGGGTACGGCGAAGGGTCTCGTCGAGCGCGTCCGCGAGGCTCCGCTCGCCGTCGAGATGCGCGAGGAGCTCCCGGTAGCCGAGCGCCTGGCGCGCCGTGCGGCCGAGGCCGCCCGGAGCGGCGCGCAACCGTGCGACCTCGTCGAGGAGGCCCGCGGCCACCTGCGCGTCGAGCCGCGCCGCGACACGCGCGTCGAGCACGTCGCGGTCGAGCGCGAGCCCGACCTGGTGGAACCTGGTGCGACCGTAGCGCTCGAGGCCGGGGCCGGACTCGCTGAACGGCCGGCCCGACCCGATCGTGACCTCGAGCGCCCGGACGATGCGTCGCCGGTTCGCCGGCTCGATGCGGCTCGCCGCCACGGGGTCGAGCGCCGCGAGCCGTGCGTGGAGCGCTCCGAGCCCGCCCTCGTCGGCCGCGCGATCGAGCGCGGCGGCGACGTCCGGGTAGCGCCCGGGGAGCTCGAGGTCGTCGAGGAGCGCGCGGTGGTAGAGCCCCGTACCGCCGACGAGCAGCGCCCGGTGGCCGCGCTCCTCGATCGCCGCCATCGCCCGCCTCCCCGCGGACTGGAACCGGGCGACCGAGAACTCCTCCGACGGCTCCACGAGGTCGACCAGGTGCCAGCGGACGCCTGCCCGCTCGGCCGCGGTCGGCTTCGCGGTGCCGATGTCGAGACCCCGGTACACGGCCATCGCGTCGACCGAGACGAGCTCGATCCCCGGCACCGCCCGCGCGACTGCGACCGCGAGCGCCGTCTTGCCGGCGGCGGTCGGACCGACGATCGCGAGATGGCGCGGCACGTCGCCCCGCGCGCCCGCACGACCGGCGTCCCCGCCGGGTGGCGAGGTGGGCGAACCGGAGCGGCTGACCTGGTCTTTGACCCCACACTCGCCCGCTGAGGAGTTCGCGGGCCGGGCGGCGGCAGTCGGGTCGCCCCGGCTCGGCACCGCCTCGTCACGCACGCTTCGCCCCTTCTCCGCCGCGTGCCGACAGCCGGCTCGCCGACGGGCGGGTCTTACGTCTAAGCCGCACCATGATCGGCAACCACGGGTTGCCTTACGTGGGTCGTTTCGCCTGCGGCTGGCATCGACTTGCAACCACAGACCCGCTCGCGGTCCACCCGCAGAGAGTCTAGGACCGAAGCGCTCGCAGCGGCGGCGGGCGCGGGTGGGAGCGCAGCGCGGGCGGGCGCGGGTGGGCGCGCAGCGGCGGCGGGCGCGGGCCCCGGGCGCGGCCTCAGCGCGTGGCGATCTCCCGAGCGACGTCGTCGACGGCCGGGACCGGGCCGGGGTCGACGCCGGCGGCGGCCGCGAGCTGCAGCGCGACGAAGTCCCCGACGAGCACGAGATCGAGCAGCTGCGCGAGCGGGCCCGTGCCGCGCGAGCGCACCTCGACGACGTCGGCGACCGCTTCGCGCGCGAGCTCCGCCGCGGCGGCGAAGCGGCGGGCGAGGATCGGACCCTCGTCGTCGGAGCGCAGCTCGACGAGCGTAAGGATCTGGCGGGTGACGTCGCCGTGCTGGCCGAACCCTGCGATCGAGCCGGCCGAGCGCGCGGGCTCGCTCCCCGCGAACGCCGGCGACTTCGCGCACGTCGCGATCTGCTCCGTCCAGCGTCGGGCGGCGACCGCGCCGATCCCCGCCGCACCGTGGACGACCGCGAAGGTCGCGCCGATCCGGCGGCTCGCCGCGCGCGCCTCGCCGCCGTCGCCGCCGGCGAGCGTGTCGCGCCGCGCGGAGAGCTCGCCGACCGCGCGCTCGCCGGCGGCCACCGCACCCGGCCACACTCGCCACCGGTCGAAGCTCGCGAGCAGCGCGCCGAGCACTGTCCCGAGCGCGCCACGCGACCCCGCGCCCGGCGCGACGATGCGCGCGGTCATCCCCGCGCCCGCCGCGAGGTCCGCGACCTCGCCCTGCGGTGCGACCACGGCGAGCTCGGACCCCCGCTCGATCGCGGCGCGCGCCGCGAGCGACGCCTCGGGGGCACCGGGCGCACCCGCGACGACCACGACGAGCGTCCGCGGCCCGACGAACCCCGGCAGGTCCGGTCTGCTCGAGACGACGACAGGCACGAGCAGCTCGTCCGAGCCGGCGGCCGCGAGCATCTCCCCCGCCGTCGCGTCTGGGCCGACGCCCACGACGAGGACCGCGCCGACTGACGCCGGCGGCGGACCGGTCCGCTCGAACGGCGTGCGCAGCGCCTCCCGTAGGTCGTCGGGCAGCCGTGCCGCGGCCTCGATCGACGACGCGGTGTCGAGCACTCCCTGCGTCCAGGGCCGTGCGCCGGGCGCCACTTTCCCGCTACCGCTCTGTCGGGTCGTCCGCCGGCTCGGCGGCGGCGCCCCGCGGCGCCCCGCGGCACCCCGCGTCAGAGCCGGTCCCGGTGAGGACGCCCGACGCGTCGACCTTCGCCTCGAGGCGGGCGACCTCGGCGTCGTCGAGCGCCTCGCACTCGTCGACGAGGAGCACCGGGATCCCGTCGGCGATCCGATAGCGGCGCAGCAGGCGCAGGTTGACGAGCGAGGACTCGTCCTCGAGGTACCAGAGCGGCTGCTTGTCCTCCGGGCAGACGAGGATCTCGACGAGCAGCGGATCGAGCGGCACGATCAGCCCTCCGTCGCCGCGAGCGACGCGATCGCGCCCCGCACCTCGTCGACGTGCGCGGCGAGCGACGTCGTGTCGGCCGCCTCGACGTTCAGCCTGAGCAACGGCTCGGTGTTCGACGCTCGGAGGTTGAACCACCAGTCGCCGAGGTCCACCGTGAGCCCGTCGAGGCGGTCCGTCGACGCGCCGAGCGCCTCGTAGCGCGACGCGAGCGCGTCGACGACCGCCTGGGGGCGGGCGACCTCGGTGTTGATCTCGCCCGAGTCGGCGTAGCGCTCGTAGGGCCGCCGGAGCTCGGACAGGGTCACGCCCTCGCGCGAGAGCACCTCGAGCACGACCAGCGCGGCGATGATCCCCGAGTCCGCCCGGAAGTTGTCCCGGAAGTAGTAGTGGCCGGAGTGCTCGCCGCCGAACACCGCGCCGGTCTCGGCCATCACCGACTTGATGAACGAGTGCCCGACCTGCGTGCGGATCGCCTTCCCGCCGCGCTCGGCCACGACCTCCGGCACGGTGTGCGAGCAGATGAGGTTGTAGAGGACGGTCGAGCCGGGGTGCTTGTCGAGCATCGCCCGCGCGACGATCGCCGTCGTGGTCGACCCCGACAGCGGCTCGGCGAGCTCGTCGACGAGGAACACGCGGTCCGCGTCGCCGTCGAACGCGAGGCCGACGTCGGCGCGCACCTCGAGGATGCGCGCGCGCAGGTCCGCGAGGTTCGCCGGCTGGATCGGGTCGGCCGGGTGGTTCGGGAACGTGCCGTCGAGCTCGCCGTAGAGGAGCTCGAGGTCGAACGGCAGGCCCGCGAACACCCGCGGCGCGATGTACCCGCCCATGCCGTTCGCCGTGTCCGCGACGATGTGCATCGGCGCGAGCACCGACGTGTCGACGAACGACCGGACGTGCGCCGCGAACCGGGCGAGCACGTCGGCGTGCTCGACGCGCGGGTCCCCGGCGACCGACCCGACGCCACCGTCCGCCGGCGCCGAGCCGAGCGCCGCGTCCGCGAGCCGCAGGATCTCCCCGAGGCCGGTGTCCCGCCCGACGGGCCGGGCGCCCGAGAGACAGAACTTCACGCCGTTGTAGGCCGCGGGGTTGTGCGACGCGGTGAGCATCGCCGCGGGCGCGTCGAGGTCGCCGGACGCGAAGTAGCACATGTCCGTCGAGGCGAGCCCGAGCTCGACGACGCGCGTCCCGGTCGACACGGCACCCGCGACGAGGGCCCGCGAGAGCTCCTCCCCCGACGCGCGCATGTCGTGGGCGACGAGCACCCGCTCGGCGCCGGACTCGGCCCGGGCGAACTCCGCGAAGGCCGCGCCGATCGCGTACACGCGGTGCGCGTCGAGCTCGTCGGGGACGACGCCGCGGACGTCGTAGGCCTTGAAGACGGGGGCGAGGGAGGGTGGCGACGTCATGACGCCCGCCGATGCTAGTGGGCCGGCCGCGCGCGCTCCGGAGCGTGCGCGCCGCCGGCCGCGCCACCGGCCGCGCGCCGGACCGGGTCAGCGCGCCCGCACGACCGAGACGAACGCGAGCGTGTTGAACGTCACGTGCGCGACGATCCCCGGCCCGAGGCGACCCGTCCGCCACGCGAGGGTTCCGAGCACCGCGCCGAAGCCGACGAGCGCGAGGAGCTGCAGTGCCTCGAAGTGCACGAGGCCGAAGAGCACCGCGACGATCGCGACCGCGAGGGCGGGCCCGAGGCGCGCGCCGAGCCGTGAGAGGCGGCCGCCGACCGCGCGCAGCAGCAGGCCCCGGAAGTAGAGCTCCTCGACGACCGGGCTCCCGAGGCAGACGAGGACGCCGAGCACGACGAGGGTCGCCCCGCTCGAGTGGGCGGTCTCGGAGACCGCCGGCTGACCGAGGCGGTGGAACAGGTGCGGGACGAACGGGAGGAGCGGCAGCTCGAAGAGTGGCACGAGCAGGTACTGGGACACCGCCCCGACGACGACGCCGACGGGGACGTCGGGCCACGGCCTGAGCGAGAAGCCGAAGTCCCGCGCGAGCGACGCAGTGCGTCCCCGAGCCCCGCCGACCGGCACGCCGGCGCGCGGCCCTGCGTAGGCCCCGTGCCGCCTGCTCGCGAGCAGCGTCGCGCCCGCGAGACCGAGCCAGAGCCCCACGAGGCTCGACGCCTCGATCCCGAACGTCGTCGCGCCCGGTCGCTCGTGGGCGACCGAGGCGTACACGCTCGCCAGCACCTGCGCGAGCAGGAAGCCCGCGGCGAGGCCGCCGACGGCCTCGCCGAGGCCGAACGCGTTCGGCGTCATCGCGGACGAGCGCCGCCCCCCTCCCTCCACCGGTGCCGCCACGCCCGCGAGCGTCGTCGCGCCCCGCCTGCGGGTCAACTCGGGTGCGGGCGCCGCGTGGCGACCGGTCGCGCTGCCGGTGCGCCTACGATGGTTGCCGATGAGTCGCAATCCGCAGGACCTTCGACCTGGAGGGGGCGGCCCCGGCCGCCCGGGGCCCGGCGCGCCCGGTGGAGGGGACGCCACCTGGCGGTGGGTGCTCGCGGCACTCGTGGTCGTGCTCGTGCTCGTCGTGTTCGGGTCGTCGTTCGTATCGCGCAGCTCCGCGACCACCGAGTCCTACAGCGCGTTCGAGAGCGCGCTCTCCCACAAGCAGGTCTACTCGGCGACCGTCGACAACGCGACCGGGAGCATCACGTACAAGCTGAACGCGAACGGGCCGACGTACGTGACGACCGGTCCCGCGTCGTTGCCCGACTCGGAGATCACGGCGCTCCAGCGCTCGGGCGCCCAGGTCAAGTTCTCGACGCCGACCTCGAGCATCCTGCCGAGCCTGCTCGTCTACCTCGTGCCCGTACTGCTGTTCATCGGCTTCTTCGTCTGGTTGAACCGCCGCGCGCAGGGTCAGATGTCCGGAATCATGTCGATCGGGCGCTCCCGGGCCAAGGTCTACTCGACCGAGCGGCCGCGGACGACCTTCAGCGACGTCGCCGGCTACGCAGGCGTCAAGCAGGAGATCAGCGAGGTCGTCGACTTCCTCAAGTCGCCCGGCCGGTTCCGCGAGATCGGCGCGCGCATCCCGAAGGGCGTCCTGCTCGTCGGCCCCCCGGGGACCGGAAAGACGCTGCTCGCGCGCGCCGTCGCCGGCGAGGCGGGCGTGCCGTTCCTCTCGGTGAGCGGATCGGACTTCATGGAGATGTTCGTCGGCGTCGGCGCGAGCCGCGTCCGCGACCTCTTCCAGACCGCGCGCAAGCAGGCGCCGGCGATCATCTTCGTCGACGAGATCGACTCGATCGGCCGCAAGCGTGGCGCGGGCCTCGGCGGCGGTCACGACGAGCGCGAGCAGACGCTCAACCAGATGCTCTCCGAGATGGACGGCTTCGACAGCGCCGAGGGCGTCGTCATGATGGCCGCGACGAACCGTCCCGACATCCTCGACCCCGCGCTGCTGCGCCCGGGGCGCTTCGACCGCCAGATCGTCGTCCCGCTGCCCGACCTCGACGAGCGCAGGCCGATCCTCAAGGTCCACGCCCGCGACAAGCGCATCGGCCCCGACGTCGACCTCGACGTCGTCGCGCGCGGGACGCCGGGGATGAGCGGCGCCGACCTCGCGAACCTCGTGAACGAGGCCGCCCTCCACGCGGTGCGCCGCGGCAGCCAGGTCATCGGGATGCGGGACTTCGACGCGGCGCGCGACCGGGTCCTCATGGGCCAGCAGCGCGAGAGCACGGTGCTGTCGGACTCCGAGAAGGAGCGCGTCGCGTTCCACGAGTCCGGGCACGCGGTCCTCTCCTACGTCCTTCCGTTCGCGGACCCGCTGCTCAAGGTCAGCATCATCCCCACGGGCATGGCCCTCGGCGTCACCCAGCAGCTCCCGCTCGAGGAGCGGCACATCTACCGGCGCGAGTACATCGAGGACTCGCTCGCGGTGCGCATGGGCGGGCGGGTCGCCGAGCTCATCATCTACGGCGACCTCTCGACCGGGGCGAGCGACGACCTCCAGCGCAACACGGAGCTCGCCCGCAAGATGGTGCGCGAGTGGGGCATGTCCGCCGAGATCGGCCCCATGGCATGGGGCTCGCAGGGAATGGTCTTCCTCGGCGAGGACCTCATGCACTCGCGGGACTACTCGGAGGACATGAGCCGGGTGGTCGACGAGGAGGTCTCGAAGATCCTGCGCGCGCAGGAGCAGCGAGCGCGCGTGGTGCTCGAGGAGCATCGCAGCGGGCTCGAGGCGGTCGCCCACGAGCTGCTCGGCAAGGAGACCGTCGACGGCCGGGAGGTCGCCCGGCTGATCGACGAGGCGTTCGGGCGACCGGTCCACGGGGACCAGCCGGCGGTCGCGCACTTCGCGGGCACGATCCTCATGGTGGACCACGAGCCGGTGGCCGCTGGCACCTCCGGCGACGGCGGTCCCGGCGCGTCGATGACCACCCAGGGGATCGACGAGCTCGGCTGAGCGCCGGCCCCGCACCGCCCGGCAGGCCGGTCGGTCGGTCGTCCCCCTCAGCGCACGGAGATCGCCGCGGGCAGCGTGTACCCGGTGCCCGACGCCGCGCGGCCGTAGAGAAGCTGTCCGACGACGACCGGCTCCGAGGTCGACACGAGCAGCGGCAGCGTCGGCTGCTCGCGGGCTACCGCGGCCATGTCGACCGTGAGGATCGCCCCGGCCGGCACGGTGAGCGGAGGCATCGAGGCAAACGGCGTCGAACCGAGCGGGCCCGAGCCCGCCGCGTCGAGCTGGGCGACGTTGACGGTCGCGGCTCGCGTCGAGGTGTTGTCCACCACCACGACCTCGCTCGTGTTCGCGTCGGACTCCCCGCCGGGAAGGACCCAGGTCCGGCCCGGGCGCGCGACGCCCGAGCACACGGCGACCCCGGGCTGGAGCGACGGGAACGAGCTCACGACGGCGTAGGAGACGACGGTCGTCGACGTCGCGGGCGGCACGGTCGTCGTGGGCGCGACGAGCGCGTGCGCGGTCGCGTGGCGGCCGCGCGACGAGGCGACCACCTTCGCAGCCGCCCGGCGAGCGGCCGCCCGGCGAGCGGCCGCGGCCGCCTTCGCTGCTGGTCCTCGCCGGGCCGCCGCGCGCTTCTCGCCCGCGCGGCGCGAGGCGGCGGTCGCCGGCGTCGCCGTGAGCACGGTCTCACGCGCGACGACGACGCCGGGCCCGGTGCTCGTGACCGTCGCCCACCGCAGCGCGCCCCGTGCGGTGTCCGCGCCGGGCACGAGGTGCACGACGCCGTGCGCCGGCACGACGGCGGAGAGCTCCGAGCGCGTCGTCGACGACACGACGGCGAGCTTCACGGTCGCCGGCCGGTCGGACGGATCGAGGACCGCGAACGTGCTCGCGGAGGTCGGGCCGGACGGGGCGGCCGGGAACAGCCAGCTCGCCGCCGGCGCCGCGACGTCCCCGACGAGCGAGGACATGACCGCGTGCCCGACGACGGCGGTGATCGCGGCGCCTGCGACGACCCGCCCACCGGTGGCGCTGACGATCGTGGCGACCGCGGGGGTGCTCGGGACGTAGCGCCCGACGTCGAAGACCGCGAGCGCCCCCGCGCCCACGGTCACACCCTGGAACGGCGGCGGCGCGACGATGCCCGAGCTCGTCGCGAACGAGATGCTCACCACCGATGGCGTCGATCCCGGGTCGAGCACCGCGAGCGACAGGTTGTCCGCTCCGACCGTGCTCCCCGCCGCGATGTACGCGGTCCCGTCCGCGTGGTTCACACACGGCGCGGCGCTGATCCCGGACGCGCCGTGGACGATCTCCTCGACCGCGACGCCGCTGCCGTTCACGAGCACGGTGACCGCTGCGACGCCCCTCGTGCCGAGGCGGGTGAGCCCGACGACGCTCTCCTGCCCGGCCGGCACCGTGAGACGCGACACGTCGCGCGATCCGCCGGTCGTCGACGAGGCGACGACCTCGCCGGTCACCACGGAGCGCCCGACGTTGGTCACCGCGATCGAGGAGGCCTCGCCCGGCGTCCCGACCGGCAGTGGGCCCGCGCAGTACCAGGCGCTCGAGCTCGCGCCGTTGGTCACGACGACCGGGGAGGCCTGGGACGCCAGGTGGAGCGCTCGATCGCGGCCCGCGGAGCGGATCGTCGCATTGGCGACCCCCGCGAGCGCGAGCGTCACTGCGACGAGGCCAAGCGCGACCGCGCGCCGGCGCTCGGGGACCCGAGCACGCCCGCCGGCCTCACGGGCGCCGTTGCCGGGCGCCTCGTGCACGGGACCGTCCGCGCTCACGTCGGCGCGCCCGCGGGGTCGAGCGCCGCCCCCGTCACGTCGCCGTCGCGTTCCGGTGCCCCGGCGGGTGACGGCGCGACCGGCGGCGGCGC
>DAHUXW010000143.1 GCA_027306925.1 Acidimicrobiaceae bacterium
TGACGCGGCCGGTCGGGCGGGCGGGCCCGAGCCGGCGCGCGCCGAGCGGCACGGCGGGCGCGACGCCGAGGCGCACGACCGCGGGCCGTCGCGCGGTCGGTGGGGCGGCAAGTGACGCGCGCACCGGGGCGACGAGCGCGAGCGCGCCGAGCACGGCGAGCGCGTGGCGTCCGCCGCAGGGGCGTTCGGCGCGGTCCGCGACCGTGCGGCCGCGGCGCCGGCGCAGCTCATGGGCTCGGTCGGCGGCTCGCATGTGGGAGTGGCGGTGCTCCGTTGTCGATGGTGCGGGACGGGTCGGCGGACCCGGAACCCGGGTGCGCCGGGCGGCGACGAGCGCCCGGCCGGCCCGCTCGGCGAGCCGGTGGGTTGCCACGGGGCGCTCGAGCAGCGAGAATCCCTCGGACTCGACACTTGGAGGTTACGTGAAAAAGCAAGCTGCGGGAGGGCTGGCGGCACTCATGTCCGCCTCCGCCCTGGTCGTCGGCATGGCCGGAGGCGCGCACGCCGCGACGACCCGGGCGTCCGCCGGGCGCACTCTCGTCATCGACAACTCGTTCGAGCTCGTGACCGCCGACCCCGGTCACATGTTCGAGCCGACCGGCGAGCTCGTGGACAACGGGCTCTACGACACGCTCGTCACGTTCAACGGCGGGAACTTCAAGCAGGTCGTCCCCGACCTCGCGACGTCGTTCCAGACGCTCGACAACGCGAAGAAGTTCGTCTTCCACCTCAACCCGAAGGCCCGCTTCTCCGACGGGACGCCCGTGACCTCGGCCGACGTCGTCTGGTCGCTGAAGCGGCTCGTCAACCTGAAGGGCAACCCGTCGTTCCTCCTCGCGGGCGAGAACATCGCCGCGAGCGGACCGGAGACCGTGGTCATGACCTCGGCGGCGCCGAACCCCGGCCTGCCGTACATCCTCCCGAACCCGGCGACCGGCGTCCTCAACGAGAAGGTCGTCAAGGCGCACGGCGGGACGGACGCCGCGAACGCGTCGACGAAGGACAAGGCGGAGAACTGGCTGAACCAGCACTCGGCCGGCTCGGGTCCGTACGTCCTCAAGTCGTTCAGCACGACGTCGCAGGTCGTGATGACGGCCAACCCGCGCTACTGGGGGCCGAAGCCCGCGTACTCGACGGTCGTGCTCCGCAACGTCACCGCCGCGGTCCAGAAGCTCGACGTCCAGCGCGGCGTGAACGAGATCTCCGTCGACCTGTCGCCGGCGCAGGTCACGGGCATGACCGGCGTGCAGGTGAAGAAGGGGCCGTCGCCGAACATCTTCTTCCTCTTCGCGAACCAGAACCCGAAGATCTCGAAGGTCACGACGAACAAGGACTTCGAGCTCGCGCTGCGCTACGGCGTCGACTACGGCAGCCTGCTCCAGCTCGCCGGCTCCGGCGCGGTCCAGACCCCGGGCGTCGTGCCGACGGTCTTCCTCGGGGCGCTCCCGGCTAGCGAGGCGGCGAAGTTCGACCTCAAGAAGGCGCAGTCGTACCTCGCGAAGTCGGGCCTCGGGCACCCCTCGTTGCAGCTCACCTACCCGACGGGCATCACCGTCAACGGCGTCACCTTCGACGACCTCGCCGCACGGGTCCAGCAGGAGCTCGACGCGGTCGGCATGAAGATCACGCTCCAGCCGCAGTCGATCCAGGTCGCGCTCCAGACCTACCGCGGCGGCCAGGAGGCCCTCGGGCTCTGGGAGTGGGGCCCGGACTACCCGGACCCGAGCGACTACCTCGTGTTCGCGCCGGGCAACCTCGTCGGCCTCCGCGCCGGGTGGACCGCGTCCGACGCACCGGCGATCGCGACCCTCGCGAAGAAGGCGTCGGAGACGACGGGGATCGCAGCCCGCCAGGCGATCTTCGAGAAGTACCAGCGAGCCCTCAACAGCTACGGGCCGTACGTGCCGCTCATCCAGCCCGCACAGGTCGTCGTCGGCACGAAGTCGTTGAAGAACCTCCAGGCGAACGGTCTCTGGTTCGTGGACCTGCGCAACCTCGGCTAGTTGGCCGACGCACCGCCCTCGAGCGCGCGCCGGGCCCGGCGGGTCACCCCCGCCGGGCTCGGCCGCTTCCTCGCGCGCCGACTCGGCATCGGCCTCGTGCTCGTGGTCGGGATCACGCTCGTCGCGTTCATCCTCACGCACCTGGTCCCGGGTGACCCCGCGGCGGCCAACCTCGGGCAGCGCGCGCTCGGGGACCCGGCGATCGTCAAGGCGTTCAACCACGAGTACGGGCTCGACAAGCCGGTCGTCGAGCAGTACTTCATCTACCTCTGGAAGCTCCTGCACGGGAACCTCGGCGTCTCCGAGCAGAGCCACCGTGCGGTCATCACCGACCTCGCGCAGTACGTCCCCGCGACGATCGAGCTCGCGCTCTTCGCGATCGTCGTGTCCATCGTCATCGGGGTCGGGCTGGGCGTCGTCGCGGCCGTCCGGCGCGGCAAGCCCGTCGACACCGGCCTGCGGATCGGCAGCCTCCTCGGCGTCTCGATGCCGACGTTCTGGGTCGCGCTGTTCGTCTTCTACCTGTTCTTCTTCCGCCTCGGGTGGTTCCCGTCCGGCGGGCGGCTCAACCCCGGCGTGAGCGCCCCGGGCCACATCACGGGCATGTACACGGTCGACGCGCTGCTGCACGGGCAGTGGTCGCTCTTCGTCGACGCGCTCGACCACCTCGTGATGCCGGGATTCGTGCTCGGCATCTTCACGGTCGGCACGGTGCTGCGCTTCACACGCGCCTCGGTCCTCGAGGTCATCAACCTCGACTACGTGCGAGCGGCCCGCGCGAAGGGGCTGTCGGAGTGGACGGTCGTCCGGCGGCACGTGATGCGCCCCGCGCTCCTTCCGATCGCGACGGTCGCGGGGCTCGCGTTCGGGAGCCTCCTGTCGGGCACGGTGCTCGTCGAGAACATCTACTCGTGGCCGGGCATCGGCGAGTACGCGTACCTCAGCGCGGTAAACCTCGACCTGCCGGCGATCATGGGCGTGAGCATCGTCGTCGCGATCATCTACATCGTGATCAACCTGCTCGTCGACCTGCTCTACAGCATCCTCGACCCGCGGATCGAGCTGCGATGAGCCTGTCGGACCCGCTCCCGCTCGACTCGGGCCTCGACGTGTCGGCCGAGGGGGTCGACGCGCTCGACCGGCGCGACCGTGCCGCGCTGCGCCCGCCGTGGCGCCAGCCGCTCGCGCTCGTCGGGGGGGTCATCGTCCTCGCGTGGATCGTCGTCGCGATCTTCGCGCCCGAGCTCGCCCCCCACGCGCCGAACGACCAGTTCGCGACGCCGCAGCTGCCGCCGTCCCACCTCTACGTGTTCGGCACCGACGAGCTCGGCCGCGACGTGCTCTCCCGCGTGCTCTACGGCGCGCGCCTCTCGCTGCCGCTCGCGGCGCTCCTCGTCGCGGCGTCCATGGTCATCGGCTCCGTGCTGGGCTCGATCGCCGGCTTCTTCGGCGGGATCGTCGACGCGGCGATCATGCGCGTCGCGGACCTCGTCTTCGCGTTCCCGGGGATCATCCTCGCCCTCGCGGTCGCCGCAGCCCTCGGCGCGCAGCTCCGCAACGCGGTGCTCGCCGTGATCGTCGTTTCCTGGCCGTCGTACGCGCGCCTGTCGCGGGGCCTCGTGCTCGCGGCGCGCTCGTCGGAGTACGTGACGTCCGCGAAGCTCCTCGGATCGTCGGGGTGGCGGACCATGTGGGTCGAGCTCCGGCCGAACATCGCGGGTCCGATCTTCGTGCTCGCCGCGCTCGACATCGGCAACGCCGTGCTGCTGCTGTCGGGGCTGTCGTTCCTCGGCCTCGGTGCCCAGCCGCCCACCGCGGAGTGGGGGGCGATGGTGTCCGAGGGTGCGCAGAACTTCAGCAGCTACTGGATCGGGCTGTTCCCGGGCCTCGCGATCTTGACGGTCGTGCTCGCGTTCAACTTCGTCGGCGACGCGCTGCGCGACATGCTCGACCCGAGGACGGCCCGGATGATCCGCAAGTGACCGGGGAGGCGCTCCTCGAGGTCGAGGACCTCACGGTCCGGCTCCGGACCGCGCGCGGCATCCGCCGCGCGGTCGACGGCGTCTCGTTCGCGATCCGCGAGGGCGAGATCCTCGGCGTCGCGGGCGAGAGCGGATCGGGCAAGACGATCACCGCGCTCGCGCTCCTCGGTCTGCTCCCGCTCGGCGCGCGCACCTCCGGGTCCGTGCGCTTCGCGGGCACCGACCTGCTGACGCTGCGACGGCGCGAGCTGCAGAAGGTGCGCGGCGCGCAGGTGTCGCTCGTCTCCCAGGACCCGATGACCTCGCTCCACCCGCTCTTGCGCATCGAGGTCCAGATGACCGAGCACGTGCGCGCACATCTCGGGTTCAGCCAGGAACAGGCGCGCGAGCGCGCGCTCGAGATGCTCGCGGCCGTGCGGATCCCCGACCCCGAGCAGGCGCTCGCGTCCCACCCCCACCAGTTCTCGGGCGGGATGCGCCAGCGGATCGCGATCGCGATGGCGCTCGCGTGTGAGCCGCGTCTGCTCATCGCGGACGAGCCGACGACCGCGCTCGACGTCACCGTGCAGGCGGGCATCCTCGCGCTCCTCGACCGGCTGCGGCGCGAGCGGGGCGTCTCGGTGCTGTTCATCACCCACGACCTCGGCGTGCTGTCGAGCGTCGCGGACCGGATCTGCGTCCTCTACGGAGGGCGGGTCGCCGAGCACGGCGCGACCTCGGTCGTCCTCGGCACGCCCAGGCACCCGTACACGGACGGGCTCATGCGCGCCCTTCCGGGCGCGGCGGTCGCGGGTGCCGCGATGACGCCGATCGCCGGGTCCCCGCCCTCGCTCGACGCGATGCCTGCCGGCTGCGCGTTCCACCCTCGCTGCGAGTGGGCGGTCGCGACCTGCGCGACGCGCGTCCCGGCGCTGCGCGACGTGGGAGACGGGCGGCTCCTCGCGTGCGACGTCGACCCCCTCGCCCCGGTGCCGTCGTGAGCGCGGACGCGCTGCTCGAGCTGCGCGGCGTCGACGTCGCGTACCAGCGGCGCGGGCACGCGCCGGTGCGCGCCGTGCTCGGCGCGTCGCTCGCCGTGCGCGCGGGCGAGATCGTCGGCCTCGTGGGCGAGTCCGGGTGCGGCAAGTCGACGCTCGGCCGGGCCGCGGTCGGCCTCGTCGCTCCGACCTCGGGCGAGGTGCGCTTCTCGGGCGAGGTCGTCGCGCCGATCGGGAGGCGGGCCCGGCCGGTCGGCGTGCGGCGGCTCCAGATGGTGTTCCAGGACCCGTACGCGTCGCTCAACCCGCGGCGAAAGGTCGGCGAGCAGATCGCGGACGCGGTCCGCCTCGGCTCGGGCGCGGGCGTCCGCGCGGACGTCGCGCTCGCGCGCGTCCCCGAGCTCCTCGAGCGCGTGGGCCTGAGCGCCCAGATCGCGCACCGGTTCCCTCACGAGTTCTCGGGCGGGCAGTGCCAGCGGATCGCGATCGCACGTGTGCTCGCGAGCGACCCGCGCTGCATCGTCGCCGACGAGCCGATCAGCGCGCTCGACGCCTCCGCGCAGGCGCAGGTAGCGAACCTGCTCGCAGCCGTCGCCCAGCAGTCGGGCCTCGGCCTGCTGTTCATCTCGCACGACCTCTCGGTCGTCCGCAAGATCGCCCACCGCACCGCCGTCATGTACCTCGGCCAGATCGTCGAGGTCGGCCCGACGGACGCGGTCTGGTCGGAGCCCTCGCACCCGTACACGCGGGCGCTCGTCGCGGCGATCCCGCGTCCGGGGGCGGGCTCGCACCTGCCGACCGAGCTGCCCGGGGACGTCCCCGATCCCGCGCGGCCGCCGTCGGGGTGCAGGTTCCACCCGCGCTGCCCCGTCGTCATGGATCGCTGCCGGACCGACGACCCGCCGGTCGTCGAGGTCGCGCCCGGTTGGGAGTCGCTGTGCCTGCGCAGCGTCGCGCGCGACGGCCCGTGAGCGACGCGGGCGAGCGCGAGCTCGACCGGTTCGCGGCCGACTTCTGGGAGTGGCGCCGCCAGGGAGCGCCGCGCACCCGCGACGACATCCCGCGCCTCGCCCGGCCCGCCGGCTGGCGTCCCGCGTGGTCGCCGGCCGACGTCGCGCGCCGGCGCGCCGAGCTCGGGGCGCTCGAGCGGCGCTGCGCCGCGCTCGACGTCGGCCGCGAGCGGCGCGAGCCGTACACGGACCTGCGCCTGCTCGCGAGTGCGTGCGCCCGCGCGCGCTTCGAGCTCGACGTCGTCGCGTCGTGGCGCCACGACCCGGCCTTCTACCTCGACCAGACCGTCGGCACCGTGTTCGACGCGCTCCTGCGGCCGCCGCCGTTCCCCGCGACGCGCTGCGCCGAGATCGCACGGCTGCTCGACGCGTTCCCGGAGACGCTCGCCGCCGGGCGGGCGAACCTCGCCGGGAGCACCGCGCTCGAGCTCTCGGCGAGCGCCCTTCGCGTCTCGGGTGGCGCGGCCGCCGACCTCGTCGAGGCCGTCGCGCGGCTCCGGCCGCACGTCGACCCGTCGTCCGCCTCCCGCGTCGTCGCGGCCGCCGACGTCGCGGCGCGCGCGCTCGACGGCTTCCACGAGCTGGTCGTCGCCGAGCACGGGCGCGCCGAGCCGCTCGGGGCGGTCGGCCGGGCCGCGCTCTGCCGCTACCTCCACGAGGTCGCGCTGCTCCCGTACACGCCGGAGGAGCTGCTCGCCGCCGGGCGCCAGGAGTGGGACCGAGCGGTCGCCGCGGAGCTGCTCGAGCAGCACCGGCGCCCCGACGCGGCCTGGCCCGCCCTTCCCGCCGGCGCGGACGAGCAGTGCGAGCGCGAGCGCGTCGCGGAGCTCGAAGTGCGCGCGTTCTACGAGTCGAGAGGTCTGCTCTCCCAGCCGGACAGCCTCCGCCACTACCGGAACGCGCCGCGCCCGGAGTACCTGGCCCCGCTGCGCTGGCTCGGCGTGACCGACGACCTCACGGGGCCCGACCGGCTCGACGAGGACGGCGTGAGCTACGTGCCGCCGCCCGAGCCCGGGCTGTCGTACTTCTACCGTGCGAACGCGGCCGATCCGCGCGCGGGGATCGTGCACGAGGGCGCCCACTACCAGCAGCTCGCGCTCGCGTGGCGCCACGAGCGCCCGGCGCGCCGCCACTTCTACGACTCGTGCCCGAACGAGGGGATCGCGTTCTACAACGAGGAGATGCTCGCGCAGGCCGGCCTCTTCGACGACGCGCCCGTGACCCGGCGGATCATCTACGACTTCATGCGACTGCGGGCGCTCCGGGTCGAGGTGGACATCAGGCTCGCGCTCGGCGACTGGTCGATCCCGCAAGCGGCGGCCGCGCTCGAGGACCGCGTGCCGATGGACCGCGAGACGGCGGTCGAGGAAGCTGCGTTCTTCGCCGCGACGCCCGCGCAGGGCCTCTCGTACACGACGGGCAAGCTCCAGCTCCTCCGGCTGCTCGCGGACGTGCGCGGCGCGCAGCGCGACGATTTCGACCTGCGGCGCTTCCACGACACGGTGTGGCGCAACGGCAACGTCCCGTTCTCGCTGCTCCGCCTCGAGCTGCTCGGCGACGCCGCGGAGATCGACCGTGTCGACGAGCTCGCGGCCGGCGAGCGGGTGGCGGCACCCTAGCCGGGCCACGGGCCGGCCGGGACGAGGCCGTCCTACCCGGCGGCCGGGCCTCGGTCGCGGTCGCGCAGCGCGGGAAGGACCCGCTCGCCGAGGAGGCGCACGCCCTCGGCGTCGCCCAGCCCGTGCGGGGTGCCGAACTCGACGCGGTCCGCGCCCGCGTCGAGCAGCCGGGCGGCGTGCGCCGCGACGTCGTCGGGGCCGCCTGCGAACGCGAAGCGGCCGAGCAGCTCGTCGGGGACCAGCGCGCCCGCGCCCCTACGGTCGCCCGCGCGGAGCCGCACGCCGATCGCGTCGAGCAGCCCGGTCGGGATCTCGACGGTCGGGTCGAGCCCCCCGACGACCTCGAGGTACATCGCGACCTCCTCGCGGGCGCTCGCTCGCGCAGCCCGGGCGTCCTCGTCGACGACCGTGACCGCGCCGACGGCGATCCGGACGCGCGGTCGCGAGGGCGCGCGGGCGACCGACCCCGCGTCGATCCACCCGCGCATGACGGGCACCATCGCGGGGTTCGCGCAGCCCCCGATCTTCACCTCGTCGGCGAGCGCGCCCGCGTGGGCGGCGAGGCGCGGGCCCCAGGTGCCGACCAGCAGCGGGACGCGAGGACGCGGCGGCCGATCGCGCAGCGCGGCCCCTGCGGGCAGGCGGAACCTGCGTCCGTCGACGCCGCCAGTGTCGCCCGCGAGCAGCGCCGCGACGACACGCGCCGCCTCCGCGACCGCGTCGGCGCCGCCGCGCTGGTCGACGCCGAGCTCGGCGAGCCAGCTCCCGCGCGCGAGGCCGAGGTAGGCACGCCCGCCCGAGGCCTCGTCGAGCGCCGCGATCTGGCCCGCGATCTCGACGGGGTGGACGGTGAACGGGTTGAGGCACGCAGGTCCGAGCTCGACGGTCGACGTCACCCGGGCGATCGCGAGGAGCGGGACGATCGGCGGCTGGTAGTACAGGTCGCCGAAGACGCTCACGACGTCGAAGCCGTACGACTCGGCCGCCGCCGCGAGCCGCTCGTAGTCCGCGACGCGCTTGTCGGACTGCAGGCCGATCCCGAACCGTGCGCCCACGGCGCTCAGGTGAGCTCGCCGGCGTCGAGCCTGACGACGGCGGTCCGCTCGATGCGCATGACGAGCCGCTCGTCGGGGTCCGGGCACGCGACGAGGGACTCGGCCTCGAGCCAGTCGTCGTCCGGGAGCCGGCGCTGCTTGGCGGGGAGCAGCGGGAGCACCGCGGCGAGCGCGTAGATGCAGAAGTGGCGCCCGGGCGGGATTACGACGCGACTCGAGTGCGTGAGCTCGAAGTAGTCGCCGACCGCGAGGCCGCAGACCGAGCGCCCCTCGACCCGCTCGACCGTGACCTTGAGGTCAAACAGCTCCAACGTGCTCAGCGCTCCGACGCGCGCGCCCGGAGCGCCGGGACGACGCGCTCGCCGAGAAGCGTCACCGCCGCCACCGGGTCGGGCCCGAGCGGCGGACCGAACGACACGTGTGCCGCCCCTGCGTCGACGAGGCCCGCACACCGCGCGACGACCTCCTCAGGCGTGCCCGCGATGCCGAGGCGCAGCATGTCGCGCGTGACGAGCGAGCGCGCCCTCGGGTGGTCGCCCGCGGCGAGCGCGTCCGCGGCCGGGGCGAAGTCCGCGGGCGTGAGCCCGGCTCGCTCGAGCAGGTACGGGGCGAACGCCGTCCCGTAGAAGGCGAGCTTGTCCGCGAGGGGAGCGGCCGCCCGCTCGGGGTCGTCGTCCACCGACACCCACACGCACGCGGGGACGTCGACGCACGCGAGATCGCGCCCCGCGGTGCGCGCGCCGTCGGCGATCTGGGCCGCGGCGACCGGGAAGTGCTCGGGCGGGTAGAGGAGCGCGAGCGCGCCGTCGGCGAGCGCCCCCGCGAGCGCGAGCATCTTCGGGCTCATGGCGCCGAGGTATATCGGGACACGCGTCGCGGGCGGCTCGCCCAGGCGGGCATCGGCGCCCCAGCTCCCGGCTCCCGCGATCGCGCCGGGGGAGCCCCCGTCGAGCAGCGCGCGGCACGCACGCACGGCCTCGGAGGTGCGTGCGAGCGGTGCGCGCCGGTCGATCCCCGCCTTGGCGAGGAACTCCGCGGATCCCGCGGCGATCCCGAGCAGCGCCCGACCGCCCGACAGCTCCTGCAGCGTCGCCGCGTGCATCGCGAGCTCGACGGGATGCGCCGAGTAGCAGTTCAGCACGCCGGTCCCGAGCCGGATCGAGCGCGTCGCACCGGCGGCCGCCGCGAGCAGCACGGGCGCCGATCGCAGGAGCAGGTCGTGCGAGACCCAAAGCTGGTCGAAGCCCGCCCGCTCGGCCGCGACCGCGAGCTCGACGAACGTCGAGACCGGGGTGTCGTTGTTCAGCCGGATGCTCGTGCGCAGCTCCCCCCGGGGCGCCGGCACCTCCTCGTCGCGCGCGGCGGGCTCCACGTCGACAGCTTCGCTCACGGGGCGAGCTCGGTCTCGGCGTGCCGCCCGGCCGCGGCCGCGGCGTCGGCGTCGGCGTCGGCCTCGGCACGCTCCGCGTCGCCGCTCACCGCCGACCCGCCCGAGCACTCGCACGGCGCCACGCGGCCGTCCCAACGGTTGTCACGCGCACGGTGCCACCGTAGGGGCGGACGCGCACGTCGCGCGCCGTGGGCGCCGCGGGGGAGCGCGCGGCGCTCCCGGTCCGCGAGCGGCCCGAAGCTCGCTCAGCTCGCGGTCGTGCCGTCCGGCCGCCGCGACGGCGCGCGCCGCGTGGGCCCAGCGCAGGCCACCGGTCGCCGTCCCCGGACGCCACCTGTGGTAGAACGCCGCCGTGGAGCCGCCGGACCGACGACGCGCGACGCGCGCCGGCCGCGGCCCGCGTGTGGCGTGCACGGCGGGCGACGCCGGGTGCCGGTGTGCCGGCACGTGCCCGGAGGTCGCCACCGAGGTGCGCGGCAGGGGCCGTCCGTGAGCGCGGTCTCGTGGGTCACGAACGCGACCGTCCTCGACGTCGCGACGGGGGAGGTCCGGTCCGGCCGCACGATCGAGATCGTGGACGGCGCCGTCGCGGACGTGCGCGGCTCGATCCCGGCGGGACGTGACGCCCGCGGCGTCGTCGACGCCGGGGGTCGCGTGGTCGTGCCCGGCCTGATCTCGTGCCACACGCACCTGTCCATCGTCTTCCCGATGTCCGACACGGACCCCGACGAGCATCCCGCGGCGACGGCGCTTCGTGCCGCGGGCCGCGCGCGGGCGGCGCTCGCGGCGGGGATCACGACGCTTCGGTGCGTCCACGAGCAGCACCGCGTCGACCTGTGGCTCCGACACGCCCGCGAGAAGGGCTGGCTCGACTCTCCACGCATCTTCGGCGCGGGGCGCGCGATCACGACGCCCGACGGGCACGGCGCGGGTGCGGCGTGCGCGGTCGCGAAGGGCGAGGAGGCCTTCTACGAGGCGGCCTGCGAGGAGCTCGCGGCCGGCGCCGACCACGTGAAGATCTTCATCAACGGCGGTCTCGCCCGCGAGGGCGAGGACCCGTCGCATTCGGAGATGACGGACGGCGAGCTCGCCGGGACGGTCCGGGCCGCCGACGAGCACGGCGCCTACGTCGTCGCGCACTCGGGGGCGTCGGCGGCGATCCGCCAGGCGCTCGCTCGCGGCGTCCGCTGCTTCGAGCACGCCTACGAGCTCGACGCGGACACCGCCGAGCTCCTCGTGCGGCAGGGCGCGTACGTGACGCCGACGCTCGTCGTCACGCGCTGCGAGCCGTGGATGCGCGCGAACGGCTTCGAGGAGGCGACGATCGCGAACGCCGCGGCCGCCGCCGAGGGACACCTCGAGAGCATCCGGCGGGCGATCTCGGCCGGCGTCCCGCTTCTCGCCGGGACCGACCTCCCGCCGGCGGACGACGTCGGCGGCCTGCCGGCGACCGTCGTCGAGCTCCAGCTCCTCGAGCAGGCCGGGCTCACGCGGCTCGAGTCGCTCCGGTGCGCGACGGTCACGCCGGCGAGGCTGATGGGCGCGGCGGGCCGGCTCGGCGAGATCCGACCGGGCTGCCGCGCGGACCTCGTCGTGCTCGACGACAACCCGCTCGACGACCTCGCGGCGCTCGGCGGAGTCCGCCTCGTCGTGCAGGACGGGCGCGTCGTCGCCTGAGCACACGGACGGTCGGAGGCCCTGCGCCCGCGTGCTCGACGCGCTCGGCGGTCGCGTCGGTCCTTGCGCGACGAACGGGAGGAGCAGCGCGATGTGGATCACGAATGCGTCGATCGTCGACGTGCGCACCGGGTCGGTGCGCGAAGGCCGCGCGGTCGAGGTCGTCGACGGCCTGATCGCGGCGGAGACCGAGTCGGCGCCGGGCGTCACGGGCGAGGTCGACCTTCGCGGCGCGTTCCTCCTCCCCGGCCTCGTCTCGGCCCACACGCACCTCTCCGTCGTCTACCCGTTCTCCGACACCGACGAGGCCGAGCCCTCCTGGCTCACGGTGCTGCGGGCGCTCCGACGAGCGGAGGACGCGCTTCGCGCGGGGGTGACGACGCTGCGGTGCGTCCACGAGCAGCACCGTGCGGACCTCCTGCTGCGCGAGGCGGCACGCCGCTCGCTCGTGCGGGTCCCGCGCATATTCGGCGCGGGGCGCGCCGTGTCGACGACCGGCGGCCACGGCCACGGGATGGCCTGCGCGTACGCGGACGGCGCGGACGAGTTCCTGAAGGCGGCGCGCACCGAGCTCGCGGCCGGCGCGGACCACGTGAAGATCTTCATAACCGGCGGCATCGCGGACGTCTGCGAGTCGCTCGGCGCCCAGATGACCGGCGACGAGATGGCCGCCGCGGTGACGGCCGCGGCCGAGCACGGCACCTACGTCGTCGCGCACGCGGGGTCGGCGGGCGCGATCCGGGTCGCGCTCGCCGCGGGCGTCCGCTGCTTCGAGCACGCGTACGAGCTGGACGCCGAGACGGCACAGGCGATGCGCCGCGCGGGCGCGTACCTCACGCCGACTCTGTGCGTGACTCGCTCGCCCGAGTGGATGGCCGACCACCACTTCTCGCGGGAGCAGATCGAGCGCGCGCTCGAGGTCGGGCCGCGGCACCTCGACAGCATCCGTCGCGCGATCGACGCAGGCGTGCCGCTGCTCAACGGCACCGACTACCCGCCCGGCGAGCCGATCGACGACACCGTCGTCGCGGTGCGCGAGCTCGAGCTCATGGTCGAGGCGGGGCTGAGCCCGCTCGCGGCCCTGCAGGGCGCGACCACCATCCCCGCGTCGCTCCTCGGCGGAGCGGACGACTTCGGCGCCGTCGAGGTCGGCCTGGCCGCCGACCTCGTGTCCGTGCCGCGCAACCCGCTCGAGGACGTCGCCGCCCTGCGCGGCATCGACCTCGTGCTCCAAGGCGGTCGAGTCGTGCGCGACGACCGCGTCGACCTCGACGACCGCGGCAGGAGGCCCCGATGAGCGTGCACGACGGCCCACGGTCCGCGCAGGAGGTCGTGGCGGCGTTCCTCCGCTGTGGCGAGCGGCGTGACTTCGAGACGGCCGAGTCGCTGCTCGACGTGGCCATGGTCCGGATCGGTCCCGACGGCGACGTGAAACGAGGTCGGGACGAGTACGTCGCGTACCTCCGCAGCGTGCTCGGGGACGTCACGGACTACCACTACGACGTGCGGCGCACGACCCTGTCGGCCGACGGCCGCACGGTGCTCGTCGAGATCGACGAAGGCCTGACCGAGGCCGACGGGACCGCGCTCGAGGTGAGCGAGGCCATGGTCTTCGACCTCACGGACGCGGGGCGCATCGTGCGGCTCTCGGTGTACACGAAGACCTCCTGACACACCGGGGCCGAGGTCCCGGCGCAGCCGCCGCCGGACCACGCGGCGCCGCGGCGCCGGTCCCCTACAGTTGGACGACCGGATCCGTCGTCCGCGCCCCGAGGCGTCCGGCGGCGCGGTCGCGATGGCGGGTAGTTCAATCGGCAGAACGCCTGACTTTGGATCAGGAGGTTGGAGGTTCGAGCCCTCCCCCGCCAGCTGCGTTCCGCCGTTTCCTGGCGTTGTCGAGCGCGCGACGCCGCTCGATGCCGACCGCGACGGCTCGCTCGGGGAGATCGACGCGGCAGCGCCCCGCTTGACCGTCGTGTCCGTAAGCGTACACTGACCGTCAGCTATGACGAACCAAGCGAGCGCACTACTGGCATTGGGTGACCCGACCCGCCTGGCAATCGTGGAGCGCCTCGCGGAGCGTCCACGGGCCGTGGTCGAGCTGGCGCAGGAGCTCCCGGTCAGCCGACCCGCGGTGTCGCAGCATCTCCGCGTCCTGAAAGATGCGGGACTGGTCGTCGACCAGCCCGTGGGCAACCGCCGCATCTATCGCGTCGATCCGGAGGCGCTCGCCGCCGTGCGAGATCAGCTCGATCGCTTCTGGAGCACGGCGCTTGCCGCCTACAAGGACACCGTCGAGCAGCAGAGCCGGGAGGAACGATGAACCAGCACCCGTCGCCGACCACCGTCGCGCATTCGATCGTGGTCGGCGCTTCCGTGGACAAGGCGTTCGCGACGTTCACGGAGGAGTTCGGCCGGTTCAAGCCACGAGAGCACAACCTGCTCGGGGTGGAGATCGCCGAGACGGTCCTCGAGGGGCGGGTGGGCGGCCACCTGTACGACCGCGGGGTCGACGGCAGCGAGTGCCGCTGGGCGCGCGTCCTCGTCTACGAGCCACCCCACCGGCTGGTCGTGAGCTGGGACATCAGCACGTCGTGGCAGGTCGAGACCGACCCGGCCAAGTCGAGCGAGGTCGAGGTCCGCTTCGTCGCCGAGACGCCGACGCGCACGAGGGTGGAGCTGGAGCACCGTCACCTCGACCGGCACGGCGAGGGCTGGGAGCGGGTCCGCGACGGCGTGGACGCCGACCAGGGGTGGCCGCTCTACCTGCGCCGCTACGCGGACCTGCTCGCCCCGGTGGATTGAGCGGCGCGGACACCGACGGGGCGCGGGAGGCGGCGCGTCCCCCGCGCGGGGCGTCCCCCTCGCGGGGCGACCCGGTCGTGCGGTCGGGTCAACCACCGCCGGAACACGCCGGGCAGCGCCATGGCCTCGAGCGCGCGCGACCCGGACAATGAGTGCGTGATCTCGGTGCGCTCGTTGACGAAGCAGTTCGGTGCGAGTACGGCGGTCGCCGACCTCAGCTTCGAGGTCGTCCCCGGCGTCGTCACCGGCTTCCTCGGGCCGAACGGCTCGGGGAAGTCGACCACCATGCGGATGATCATGGGGCTCGACACCCCGACCTCGGGCACGGCGCTCGTGAACGGCAAGCCGTACGGAGCGCTCGACTGGCCGCTCCGGGAGGTCGGCGCGCCGTTGGACGCGAAGGCGCTCCACCCCGCGCGACCGGCGCACGACCACCTTCGCTGTCTCGCCTACAGCAACGTCATCCCCCTCGACCGGGTCGACCACGTGCTCGGTCCCGTCGGGCTCGCCGGCGTCGAGCACACGCGTGCCGGGAAGTTCTCGCTCGGGACGGGCCAGCGCCTCGGCATCGCGGGGCGCTGCGAGGCGATCCCCGCGTGCTGCTCTTCGACGCGTCCAGCCCCGTGCCCTCGTGGGGCCTCGCGGAGCCCGGCGTGCTGCGCGCCGTCGCCGGACCGGGCGTCGCGATCGGCCTCCTCGGTCTGATGGGCGCCGCGGTCGGCGCGGCGGTCCGGTGGGCGCGATGGGCATCTGCGTCGTGCTGCTCTTCCTGCTCGCGCGGCTGCTGGCCGGCCGGGGCTCCGCGGTCACCGCCGCCGTGGGGGACCCGGACGCACTTCGCGGCGCGGTCGGTCGCGGCCCGCCGGACGTCGCGGTGGTCGACGTCCGCACGCCGCCGACCTTCACCGACGAAGGGCTCGGCCTCGCGATCGAGCTCCGCGGCGCGCACCCGCAGCTCGCCATCTTGCTGTTCTCCCGGTACGTCGGGACCCGCTACGCAGCCGAGCTCCTCTCGCACGGCGCTCGCGGCATCGGCTTTCTGTTGGAGGACAGGGTGGCCGACGTGGGTGATTTCGTCGAGGCCCTCGTGCGCGTCGCGTCGGGAGGGACCGCGCTCGATCCCGAGATCGTCACCCAGCTGATGGGTGCGAGCAGACGGCGCGACTCGCTCGCGAGCATCTCCGGGCGCGAGCGCGAGGTGCTGGCGCTGATGGCCGAAGGGCGGGCGAACGCGGCGATCGCAACGGCGCTCGTGATCTCCGAGGGCGCCGTCGAGAAGCACGTGATGAGCATCTTCATCAAGCTGGACCCGGCCGCCTCCCAGCTCGACCACCGTCGCGTCCTCGCCGTGCTCCGCTGTCTCGGCTCCTGAGGTCCGGCCGGCCCCGGGCCTTCGGTGCGCGCCGGACGCGTGCGGGCGGGGTGGCCGGACGACGGCACCACGCGCCGGTCCGAGCGCGCGTCCGGTTCCGCTCGGGACCTTCGACTCTGTGAGCGGCGCCCGGACCCTCGCCCCGCCGAGCGCCCCGATGCGCGCGGAGTACGACGAGCTGCGCGCGACCGAGGTGCAGCTGCTTCGGCGGCTTCGATCGAGGCGCCCCGCGTCGTAGGGCTTGAAGCTCTCCGCCCGCCGGGTACCATGCTGGGCGCGCCCGGCGGACGCGTTCGGGGATCCTCGCGAGGCGGTGTCGGCAGCTGCTCGCCGGCAACCTCGCCTCCCGAGCCGGCGACCGGGCGCCGGCCGGCTGCTCGTGCTGCCGATCGCGGCCCGAGCCGTGTGGCCGCCGGTGCCGCCGGTGCCGCGGCGCGGGCGGGACGGGCGCGCGGACGGCACGACCCCCGCGGTGACGCGTGTCCGGCCGTGTGGGAGTCCTGACGATCACGGAGGCGATCGACCGATGACGATGGTGATGAGTGTCGACCCACGCTCGGGTGGCGCGATCGAGCCGGTCGCGCCGACGACGACGGCGGACGAGGTCCGGGCGCGGTGCGAGGGCGCGTTGGCGGCGGGCGAGGAGCTCGCGTCGATCGGTCGAGCCGGTCGCGCGCGCGTGCTACGCGCGATGGCCGAGGCGCTGCGTGAGCGCAGCGGCGCGCTCGTGTCGCTCGCCGACCGGGAGACGGCGCTCGGCGAGGCCCGCCTGACCGGCGAGCTCACGCGTACGGCGTTCCAGCTCGACTTCTTCGCCGAGGTCGTCGACGACGGGGCCTACCTCGAGGCGACGATCGACCACCCGGGACCGACGCCCATGGGTCCGCGCCCCGATCTGCGCCGCATGCTCGTCCCGCTCGGGCCCGTCGCCGTGTTCGGCGCGAGCAACTTCCCGTTCGCGTTCTCCGTGCCCGGCGGGGACACCGCGTCGGCGCTCGCCGCCGGGTGCGCCGTGGTCGCGAAGGCCCATGACGCACACCCCGCGACCTCGGTGGCGTGCGCCGAGGCGCTTGCCGCGGGGGCGGCGGCGGCGGGCGTGGAGGCGCCGCTCGTGCAGCTCGTCTTCGGGGAGCGCGCGGGCGTCGACCTCGTCCGTGACGAGGCGGTCCGTGCGGTCGGGTTCACCGGCTCGTTGCACGGGGGACGTGCGCTCGCCCGCGTCGCGCAGGAGCGGCCCTCGCCGATCCCCTTCTACGGCGAGCTCGGCGCGCTGAACGCGTTCGTCGTGTGCCCGGAGGCGGCGGCAGCTCGCGGCGCCGAGGTCGGGCGCGGTCTCGCGGCGTCGTTCACCCTCGGCGTCGGCCAGTTCTGCACGAAGCCGGGGATCGCGTTCGTTCCGCGCGGCGCGGGTGGCGACGAGCTCGTTCGCGCGCTCGCCGACGCGGTGCGCGAGGCGGCGCCGCAGGTCATGCTGAGCGAGCGGATCGCGGACGCGTACCGCGCGGGTTCGGCGACTCGCAGCGCGCTGGACGGCGTCACGACGCTTGCCGGCGAGCGGTCGGGTGCGGGGAGCGGGTGCTGGGCAGCACCGCTCGTGCTCGCCTGCGAGACGGCGGACCTCGACGGCGCGCTGCTCGAGGAGTGCTTCGGTCCGATCGTGATCGCCTGCTCGTACCGTGACCTCGACGAGCTGCGGGCCGGCCTCTCGAGGCTCACACCGGGCCTGACCGGGACCGTCCACGCCGACGACGCGGACGCGCCGTTCGCGTCCGCGGTGCTCGGCGACCTTTCCCGGCGGGTGGGGCGGCTCGTCTGGAACGGCTACCCGACCGGGGTCGCGGTCGCCTGGGCGATGCACCACGGCGGGCCCTTCCCGGCGGCGACGGACCCCCTCCACAGCTCCGTGGGCGCGTCGTCGATCCGCCGCTTCCTGCGGCCGGTCTCCTTCCAGGGCCTGCCCGAGGCGCTGTTGCCAAGTGAGCTCGTCGACCTCCCGGCCCGCGAGCATCGCGTCCCACGCCGGGTCGACGGCGTCCTCGAGGTGCCCGAGTAGCCCGGCCGCCGGCGTCGTGCTGGACTGTGTCGATGGACGTCTCCGCGCTCCTCCTCGAGCTCTACGGCCGCATCCCGCCGCTCGCGCGTTCTGCGGTGGACGGGCTCGACGCGACGGCGCTCGCCGTCCGCCCGGCGGTCGGTGCCAACTCGATCGGCTGGCTCGTCTGGCACCTCGCGCGAGTCCAGGACCACCACGTCGCAGAGCTCCTCGATGCCGGCCAGCTGTGGGCCGGAGGTGACTGGGCACGCCGCTGCGGGCTCGAACCCGATCCGGCTGACACCGGTTACGGCCACTCCGCCGAGCAGGTCGGGTCGGTCCTGCCCGAGGGTCCCGAGGTCCTCCTCGAGTACCTCGACGCGGTCGACCTCAGGACCCGGACGATGCTCGCGACCCTCGTCCCCGAGGACCTCGACCGCGTCGTCGACCGGCGATGGGACCCACCGGTCACGCTCGGCGTGCGGCTCGTGAGCGTCGCGGACGACTCCCTGCAGCACCTGGGTCAGGCCGCCTACGTTCGGGGCCTGCTCGGACGCTGAGCCCCTCGGGAGCGCTGACGCGACCGGCCCCCGGCGGGCGCGGGCGCACCGGGCGCCGCGCGCGTGGCGCCCGCTCAGGCGGCGACCGGGTAGCGGTCGGCCTGGCGCGCGACGGTCCTCGTCGCGTCCGCTTCGAGCGCTGCGGCCTGGAGCCGGTGCTCGTGGCGCATCGCGGCCACGAGCGGGACGACCGCCGCGGCGATCGCGGCGATCATGAAGGGGATGCCGGCGATGAGCAGCGTCATGGTTCCTGTCCTTTCGCGGTCGACTTCCCGGCCTCTCGAGTCGCCGTCGAGGCGATGTGACCATGATCGGGGACGCGTTCGAACGCCTGCCGGGGCCGTGCCGAGGGTCCGCTGAGAGTCGCGCGGCACTCCGGCCGCAGTGGGCGGCCGCTCCTAGAGCGCCGAAGGACGCACCCACGCCGCGCCGAGGACGTGGTGGTCGAGAAAGGCGAGCACGGTCTCGTACCAGGCGGTCGCGTCCCCGGGCTTCACGATCCAGTGGTTCTCGTCCGGGAACGAGAGGAACTTCGCGTCCACGCCACGCTCGACGAGGTCGGTCCAGAGGCGGAGCGACTCGCTCACCGGGCAGCGGTAGTCGTTCTTCCCGTGGACCACGAGCATCGGCGTCGAGATCGCGTCGACGTAGGTGTCGGGGGACCAGGTGCGGTAGAAGTCCGGGCGGTCCTCGGGGCGCCCCCATCCGTCGGTCCACGAGAACGGGTAGTCCGTCGTCGCGCGGAACTGCGCGGTCGACCAGATGCTCGCGTGGCTCACGATCGCCGAGAAGCGGTCCGTGTGGCCCGCGATCCAGTTCGCCATGTACCCGCCGTACGAGCCGCCCATCGCCGCGGTGCGCCCGGGGTCGAGGTCCGCTCGCTCCAGCGCGAGGTCAGTCATCGTCATGAGGTCGCTGAAGGGGCGCCCGCCCCACTCGGCCCATCCCCGCCGCACGAAGTCCATGCCGTACCCGGTCGACAGCGCGGGGTCGGGGAGCAGCACCGCCCCTCCGCGCGCCGCGAGCAGCCACGGGTTCCACCGCCAGCTCCAGGAGTTCCACGAGCTGCACGGACCGCCGTGGACCCACAGCGCGAGCGGCGCGGGATGCTCCGCCGAGGCGCCCTCGGGCAGCACGAGCCACGCGCGCAACGCCGCCCCGTCGGCCGCGGCGCCTCGCAGCTCCTCGACGCGCCCCGGCACGGCGACGCCGCCCGGCGCCGGGATCTCGCGCGGCACCCGCTCCGGACCGGCGTTGCCCCGTGCGGGTGGGTCGAGGCACACCGGCCGGGCCGGCGAGTCGACGCGCGAGCGCAGCGCGAAGAGCGCGCCGTCCGGTGCGCTGTGCACGTGCGACCACGCCCCGTCGGCCGTCACCGGCACGGACGCGCCGCTCACGTGGTCCACCCGCCAGACCGGATGGTGGCCGGACAGGTCGCCGGTCACGAGCAGTGCGGCGCCGTCCGCCGCCCAGCGCGCCTCGGCCGGCCAGAGGTCGCCGTCGATCGGCACGCGCCGGGGCGCACCTCCTGCGAGGTCGACCACGAACAGCTCTCGCGCCCACGGCTCCTCGAGCGTCGCCCTCGACTCCCCGAAGCACGCGACCCGCCGGCCGTCCCGCGAGATCACGGGCGAGTCGTACGACCACTCGCCCGTGGGGCTCGACGCGAGGACCGTGCGCGCGCCGGTCGCGACGTCGATCCGGACGATGTCGACGCGCACGCGACCCGCGGGGAGGCCGACCTCCCACGCGGTGACGACCGTGCTGCCGTCCGCGGAGACGGCCGGGGAGGCGTCGTGGAGCGCGCGGCCCGCGTCGGGCGTGAGGTCGCGCACGCCCGCGAGCGGGACGCCGTCGCCCTGCCCGGTCGGGAGTGTCCCGACGAAGTAGTGGACCTCCTCGGGCCCGCGCTCGTGGTCCCAGTGCCGGATCGGAAGCCCCTCGTGGAGCACGGCCGTGACCTCGCGCGTCTTGCGGTCCCCGTGCCATGTCTCGTCGCGGTCCTCGGCGCCGCCGGCGCCGGGTGCGACCTTCGCCGCGAACACGACGACCGGCGCGTCGTGCGCCGCGGCCACCGACGTGATCTCGCCGCTGCGCGACGCGACCGGCCACGGCTCCCCGCCGTCCGGCAGGATCCTCCAGATCGCCGCCGGATCGTCCTCCTTGCCGCCCGGACGCGGGCGTCGCGAGAGGAACAGCAGCGAGCCGTCGGCGCAGAACACCGGTGACGACTCGCCCTTCTCGGAGCGCGTGAGCCGGCGCGCGGGCGCGTCGCCGCGCCCGTCGAGCTCCCAGAGCGACCTGACGAGGCGCGCCCCGTCGCCGTCGAGCGCGGACACGGTCGCGACGAGCCGGTCGCCGGCGGGGGACAGCGCGAGCTCGGAGATCCGGGGGATCGCCACGTAGCGGCGCGGGTCGGCGAACGCTGAGGCGTCGGACGTCGTCGTGGAGTCGGTCACCGGCCCATTCTCGCCGTTGCGGCGCCGGCGCGCTCGCCGGTGCGGCCCGTCGAGGCACAAGATGCAAGGATCGGGCCGCGCCGCGGGCGCCCCACGCATGCTGACCTGGGCGCTCATTCAACCCTCACGTGACGTTCACCGTCCTCGAACCCGGACGGGGGAGGGTGGCCACCGCTGACCGGCACATCGTCCCCGGAGCCACACGGGTCGCCCGCCGGTTGTGTGTGACTCGACGGCATCCTCGGAGCAGGCCACGCGCGACGGGGAGGGCGCGCAGGACGACGCCGCTCGCCGCGACGTCACGAGCGACGAAGTGGCGCGGCCCGCCGGACCTTGCCGGTCGGCGCTGCGTTCCGCGACGAGACGAGGAGAGCGCCGTGACCGCCCACTTGGCGAGACCGCACGATTCGGGCACGATCCGCCGCCGTCCGCCGTCCGCCGTCCGCCGTCCGCCGTCCGCCGTCCGCCGTCCGCCGTCCGCCGTCCGCCGTCCGCCGTCCGCCGCGACCGGCGGCCAGTGGACCGTGACCGGTGCGCTGTCGCCGGCGCGCGAGGGCGCGACCGCGACCGTGCTCGCGGACGGCGACGTCGTCGTCGCCGGCGATGAGGTCGGGTCGGGTGGCTCGCTCGTGCCGACCGGCGCGGTCGAGCGCTACGACGCGGCGCACGGGACCGGGTCTGCCGAGAGCGCGGTCCCTTCGGGGCTCGCGGTGACGGGGGCGGCTGCCGCGCGCATTGCGGACGGGAAGGTTCTCGTCGCGGGCGGCCTCACGAAGCCCACAGGGGGCGCCGCAGGCGTGACCGACCTGAGCGAGGAGTACGGCACGGGAACACCGCCGGTCGTGACGAGCGCCGGATCGCTCGCGCTGCACCCGGGCGCGTGCTCGAGCTTCACCGTGACCGCGACGGGCTCGCCGACGCCGACGCCGACGCTCTCGCTGAGCGGCCGGCTGCCCGCCGGGATGTCCTTCAGGCCCCGGTCCGACGGCACGGCGACGATCTCGGGCACGCCTGCGCCGTACGGCTTCGGCACCTACGTCGTCGACGTGACGGCCTCGAACGGCGTCGGCTCCCCGGCACTCCGGACGCTGCGCATCACGGTCAGCGCCCGGTTCGCGCCACGGATCACGAGTCCCGCCGCGCCCGGGCTCCACGTGGGCAAGTACGCGCGCTTCGACGCGACGGCATCCGGGGACCCGGTTCCGCGTATCTCGCTCGCGGGTCGCCTGCCGCTCGGCATGTCGTTCGTGGACGACCACGACGGAACGGCGTACGTGCTCGGTGCTCCGAAGGCGGCGGCAGTCGGCTCGTACGCGGTGACGGTCACCGCGACGCACGGGATCGGCGCGCCGGCGCACCAGACGCTCCACCTCTACGTCGCGTTCGCCCCGGGGACGCCCGCGCCCACACCGGCGCCGGCGCCGGCCGCGCGCGCGACCGGGTGCTGGTACGTGACGACGACCGGTCGTGTCGTCCACCAGGGCTCCGCGACGCTCTTCGCGACGCGGTCGCGTCAGGGCCCGCCGGAGATCGCCGCGATGCAGCCGACGCGTGACGGGCGCGGCTGCTACCTCGTGACGTCGACGGGCAACGTCCACAACTTCGGGGACGCGAATTTCCACGGCTCGTCCGCCCGCACGCGCCTGCCGGGCGCCGTCGTCGGTTTCGCCGTCGCCCGTTGACCGCGCGCGCACGGCGCCGGCGCGCCCTCGGCGCCGGCGCGCGCTCGGTAGCGTCGGGGCGATGTATCGAGACGCGTGTCGGGGCACGGGGTGAGCGCGGCACGCCGGGCGGCCGCGGTCGCGGCCGCGGCGGCGGTCGGTGCGCTCTCGGCGCTCGCCGCAGCCGCAGCACCCGCGGCCGCG
>DAHUXW010000144.1 GCA_027306925.1 Acidimicrobiaceae bacterium
GGGCGCCGAGCGTTTTGCCCGCAGCACGGACCGCCCCGCTCGCACCACCGATCGCCCGACGCGCGGCGCCGACCGCCCCGCCCGCACCACCGATCGCCCGACGCGCGGCGCCGACCGTTTCGCTCGCAGCACGGATCGCCCCGCCCGCACCACCGCTCGCCCGACGCGCGGCGCCGACCGCCCGGACCGTGGCACAACCCGGAGCTCACGTCCTGGGGTCACCGGACCGCGTCGCGGTGCCGACGGCGCCTCGAGCCCCGACGGCCGCAGGCTTGGCGAGCGCGCGGGCGACCACGGCGCGGAGGATGTCCGGCGGGCGGAGCGCGCGGGTTGGGGCGGCGTTGCGCGCCGCGGTGCGATCGGCGTGCGGAGCGATGACCGCGCCGCCGCGCCCGCGCGCAGGCCTGCCGGCTCGGGCTCGGGCTCGGGCCCGGGCCCGAGGCGGGCGGCTCCCTCGCGCGGACGGGACGAGCTCTTCAAGGAGCGGGTCCTGCCGCCGAAGTCGGCCGATCGACGAACGGCGGACCGGCGGCCCGCACCGGCCGCCGACCGTGACGCAATCGCTGCCGCCCGTGCCGCGTACGACGCGGACAAGCAGGGCACCGGTCAGCGCACCTCTCGTCGCAGGACCGTCCCGGGCGCGGTCGCGACGGAGATCCGGTCGTTCGGGACTCCGCGCCAGGCCGCGGCGCTCGAGGCTCGTCTCGCCGACGCGGCGCGAGCGTACGAGCGGGACCGGTACGTCGAGGCCCTCTCCTCGTTGCGCGAGATCGCGCGCACCGTTCCCGGTGTCGCGTCCGTGCGGGAGCTGTACGGGCTGACGCTCTACCGCCTCGGGAGGTGGAAGGACGCGCTGCGGGAGCTCAACGCGTTCGTGGACCTCACCTCCTCGGTCGACCAGCACCCGGTCCTCGCGGACTGTGAGCGGGCGCTCGGCCACCACGCGCGTGTCGAGTCGCTCTGGTCCGAGTTGCGTCGAGCGGGCGCGGGCAGTGACGTGCTCGCCGAGGGCCGCCTCGTGATGGCCGGCTCCCTCGCCGACCGTGGGCGGATCGCGGACGCGATCGCGCTCCTCGAGCCCGCGGTCCATCGACAGGTCCGCAGGCCCCTCGACCGGCACCTTCGCCAGTGGTACGCGCTCGCGGACCTCTACGAGCGGAGCGGCGACCTGCCGCGCGCACGTGAGCTGTTCCGCCGGGTCGTCGACGCGGACGCCGAGCTATCGGACGCGGTCGTGCGCCTCGCCAGCCTGCGCTGACGCCTGCGACGCGGCGTGACCAAGGGCGTCCCGACGGCGCACTACGTTGGGGTCGGCCCGGCACGCACGGTCCGGGCGAGCACGGGAGGCTGACCGATGGGGGTCGACGTCGCAGGTCTGCTCGGCGCAGAGGCCGAGAGCTTGCTGAACCACAAGAGCACGACGATCGCGCGCGAGCAGCTCCACCTGCCCGGCCCGGACTACGTGGACCGGGTCCTCGTCTCGAGCGACCGGCCGATCGCCGTCCTGCGCAACCTCCAGGAGACGTTCGACCACGGCCGCCTCGGCGGCACGGGCTACCTTTCGATCCTTCCGGTCGACCAGGGCATCGAGCACTCGGCCGCCGCGAGCTTCGCGAAGGAGCCCGCGTACCTCGACCCGGCGAACATCGTGGAGCTCGCGCTCGCGGCGGGCTGCAACGCGGTCGCCTCGACGCTCGGCGTCCTCGGCGCCGTCGCGCGGCGCTACGCGCACAAGATCCCGTTCATCGTGAAGCTCAACCACAACGAGCTGCTCACGTACCCCGCGAGGGCGGACCAGGTGATGTTCGCGTCCGTCCGCCAGGCGGTCGACCTCGGCGCCACGGGAGTCGGCGCGACGATCTACTTCGGCTCCGAGCAGTCGACACGGCAGATCCGAGAGGTCAGTGCCGCGTTCGCCGAGGCGCACCGCCACGGGCTGTACACGGTCCTCTGGTGCTACCTGCGGAACGACGCCTTCAAGACACCGGCGGCCGACTACCACCTCGCCGCGGACCTCACGGGTCAGGCGAACCACCTGGGCGTGACCATCGAGGCGGACATCATCAAGCAGAAGCAGCCGGTGTGCAACGGCGGGTACACCGCGATCGGGTTCGGCCGCACCGACCCGCTCGTCTACTCGAAGCTCACGACCGACCATCCGGTCGACCTCACACGCTGGCAGCTCGCGAACTGCTACATGGGCAGGATCGGGCTGATCAACTCCGGCGGGGAGTCGTCCGGGGCCGACGACCTCGCCGAGGCGGTCCGCACCGCGGTCGTGAACAAGCGCGCCGGCGGCATGGGGCTCATCCTCGGGCGCAAGGCGTTCCAGCGCCCGATGGACGACGGCGTCGCGATCATCAACGCGGTCCAGGACGTGTACCTGGACGAGGCGGTCACCGTCGCCTGAGGTGCGCGGCTGCCACGCCGTGCGCACCGCCCGGAGCTAGCATCGCCCGGGCGTATCGACGCGGGCCCCGCGGCACCAGCGACCGGACGCAGCGATCACCCATGGAGCATCGCCTCAACGAGGAGGCCACGTGTCGAGCACCATGAACCCGCCTCGAGACTCCGTCTCGAGCATCGGCAGTCTCGTCGTCCGCTTCGCGGGCGACTCCGGGGACGGGATGCAGGTCACCGGCGACCAATTCACCGCCGCGAGCGCGCTGTTCGGCAACGACCTCGCGACGTTCCCGAGCTACCCCGCCGAGATCCGGGCACCTGCCGGCACCCTTGCCGGCGTCTCCGCGTTCCAGGTGCACATCGCCGACCACGACATCTTGACGCCTGGCGACGCACCGACGGTGCTCATCGCGATGAACCCGGCCGCACTCCGGGCAAACGTCGAGGACGTCGTGACCGGTGGGTCGATCATCGTGAACTCCGACGCGTTCGACGAGCGCGCCGTCGCGAAGGCGGGGTACGTATCCGACCCCCTCCGCGACGGCAGCCTCGCCCAGTTCCGTGTGTACGAGGTCCCGATGACGACGCTCACGGTCGAGGCGTGCAAGCCAATCGGGGCGAAGCCCCGCGACGCGGAGCGGAGCAAGAACTTCTTCGCGCTCGGTCTCGTGTCCTGGCTCTACCATCACGCGCTCGAGCCGACGATCGAGTTCGTCGAGCGCCGGTACGCGGCACGCCCCCTCGTCGTCCAGGCCAACACGCTCGCGCTTCGCGCCGGGTGGAACTTTGGCGAGACGGCCGAGCTCTTCGAGTCCTCGTACGAGATCCCGCCGACCACGCTCGAGCCCGGCACGTACACGAACGTGACCGGCAACACGGCGCTCGCCTGGGGCCTGATCGCAGGGGCGCACCAGGCCGGTCTGTCGCTCTTCCTCGGCTCGTACCCGATCACTCCTGCTTCGGACATCCTCCACGAGCTCGCGAAGCAGAAGCACTTCGGCATCCGGACGCTCCAGGCCGAGGACGAGATCGCAGGAGTCGGCGCGGCGCTCGGCGCGTCATTCGGCGGCGCCCTCGGGGTCACCACGACCTCGGGACCGGGGATCGACCTCAAATCCGAGACGATCGGTCTCGCGGTGAGCCTCGAGCTCCCCCTCGTGATCGTCGACGTGCAGCGCGGCGGGCCGTCGACCGGTCTCCCGACGAAGACCGAGCAGGGTGACCTGCTCCACGCGATGTACGGCAGGCACGGCGAGGCGCCCGTGCCGATCGTCGCCGCGTCGACGCCGTCCCACTGCTTCGCCGCGGCGATCGAGGCGGTCCGGATCGCGGTGACCTACCGCACGCCCGTGTACCTGCTGTCCGACGGCTACCTCGCGAACGGCGCGGAGCCGTGGCGCCTGCCCGACGTCGCGACGCTCCCGACCATCGACCCGGCGTTCCGCCGGGAGCCGAACCACACGGCCCCCGACGGCACACCGGAGTTCTGGCCGTACCTGCGCGACGATGAGACGCTCGCGCGACCGTGGGCGATCCCGGGGACACCGGGTCTCGAGCACCGGATCGGCGGCATCGAGAAGCAGGACGGCAGCGGCGACGTGTCGTACGACCCGGGGAACCACGCGCTGATGGTGCGGCTGCGCGCCGAGCGGATCGCGGGCATCGCCCGGACGATCCCGCCGCTCGAGCTCGACGACCCGGGCGCCGCGACGGGATCGCGCGCGCGGCTGCTCGTGCTCGGCTGGGGGTCCACGTACGGCGCCATCGCCGCCGCGGTGCGGCGCAGCCGGGCGCGGGGGCTCGAGGTGGCCCGAGCGCATCTCGTGCACCTCAACCCGTTCCCGTCGAACCTCGGCGAGGTGCTCGCCGAGTACGACACGGTGCTGGTCCCCGAGACGAATCTCGGCCAGCTCGTGAAGCTCGTGCGGGCGGCGTTCCTCGTCGACGCGATCGGGCTGAACAAGGTCGAGGGCCGGCCGTTTCGTGTGAGCGAGGTCGAGCAGGCGATCGTCGACCTGCTCGCTCCGCTCACGGCTTCGAAGGAGGCGATCGCGTGACCACGACGGACGCGACCACGGCGACGGGCGACACGCCCGTCGCGCTCACGACGCGCAAGGACTGGGCGAGCGACCAGGAGGTGCGGTGGTGCCCGGGCTGCGGGGACTACTCGATCCTCGCGGCGGTCCAGCTCCTGCTCCCCGAGCTCGGCGTCGCGCGGGAGAACACGGTGTTCGTGTCCGGCATCGGCTGTGCCGCGCGCTTCCCGTACTACATGAGCACCTACGGGATGCACTCGATCCACGGGCGCGCCCCGGCGATCGCCACAGGCCTCGCGATAAGCCGGCCGGACCTCGACGTGTGGGTCGTCTCCGGCGACGGCGACGCGCTGTCGATCGGTGGCAACCACCTCATCCACGCGCTGCGTCGCAATGTCGACATCACGATCCTCATGTTCAACAACCAGATCTACGGGCTCACGAAGGGCCAGTACTCGCCGACGTCGGAGCACGGCAAGGTCACGAAGTCGACGCCGTTCGGCTCGCTCGACACGCCGTTCAACCCGCTCTCGGTCGCGATCGGCGCCGAGGCGTCGTTCGTCGCGCGGACCCACGACATGGACCGAAAGCACATGATGGCGACCCTCCGCCGGGCGCACGACCACAAGGGCGCGGCGTTCGTCGAGATCCTCCAGAACTGCAACGTCTTCAACGACGGCGCGTTCGAGGCGATCACGGGCAAGGCGAACCGGGAGCAGATGCTCGTGCCGCTCGAGCACGGCGAGCCGATCCGCTTCGGCCCGGACGGCAGCAAGGGCGTGGTCCTCGGGGCCGACGCGCAGCTCCGGATCGAGGACGTCGACGCCGCCGGGGTCGACGCGCTCCTCGTCCACGACGAGCAGCGGAGCGATCCGAGCCTCGCGTTCATGCTCTCGCGCCTCGCGCGCGGCCCATTCGAGCCGACGCCGATCGGCGTCTTCCGGGCCGTCGAGCGGCCGGCGTACGGGCAGCTCGTCGACGAGCAGATCGCGCAGGTCCGCGAGCGGAAGGGCCCCGGGGACCTCGAGGCGCTGCTCCGGTCCGCGACGACCTGGACCGTCGGCTGACGCCTCTGAGCTGACGCCCGGGTCAGCCCGGGACGGGCCGGAACACCATCCCGGTGCGGGGCTTCGGGTGGAAGAACGTCGTCTTCGGCGGCATCCGACGCCCCGAGTGCGCGGTGTCCGCGATCTGCGCGACGGTCGCGGGCCGGAGCAGGAAAGCGAGCTGCGCCCGGCCTGACGCGACCGCTTCGGCCGCGAGGCCGCTGCCGTGCTGGTACGCGAGCTCGTGCGCCGGGAGCGCCGCGAGCGCGACGTCCAGGCGGCTCGAGTCGAGGTCGGCCTCGGCCGACTCGAGCACCCACGGTCGCGGCACGAGCAGCAGGTTCCCCTCGGGCCGGACGAGCCCGAGTGCCCCCGCCCCCGCCATCGCGGCCTGGAGCTCTCCCGGGTCCGCTGGGCCGTCGAGGAGCTCGAAGCTCTCGGCGAGCCAGACCGTGGGGTCGAAGTCGTCGGGAAGGCCGGACACGAGCCGGTGGATCGCCTGGACGACGAGCTCGTCCGCGGTGAGCTCGACGACGAGCGCCATCACGAGGTCGTAGGCGCCGGGTGCCCCGCCGTTCGCGTTCTGGCGCTCGGTGCGATAGAAGATCGCGGTCTCGTAGCGGTGGTGGCCGTCCGCGATCACGACGGGCGTCGCCGCGACGAGCGTCGCGATCGTCTCGATCATCGCGGCGTCCGTGACGGGCCAGAGCTCGTGCACGACACCGTCTTCGTCCGCGGCCGACATCGGCGCGGGCGCGGAGCCCGTCGCGGCCACGCACGCATTCGCGAGGCCCTCGGTGAGCGACAGGCCCCAGATCGGGGAGAGGTTGGCCCGGCACGCGCGCAAGAGGTCGAGGCGGTCGCCCTTCGGCTTCGGCATCGTCCGCTCGTGCGGGAGGACCTCGCTCCCGCCGACCTGGTCGAGCGCGAGCGCGCCGATCACGCCGGTCGTGGAGCGCTGCGATCCGTCCTCGCTCTCGAAGCTCATCCGGTACACGTAGAACGACGGCGACGGATCGCGCCGGACCGCGCCGTCGCGCTCCCACTTTTCGAGGAGCGCGGCCGCGGTCGCGTACCGGTCGGTGCCGCTGGCCTCGTCGGCCTCCGGCAGCTCTACCAGGATCGAGTTGAACGGGCTCCGGGAGGCGAGCCGGGCCCGGTCGCCGGCGCTCACGACGTCGTAGGGCGGCGCGATGACGTCCGCCAGAGGTGCCGCGTGGGCGTCGTAGCGTAGTCCGGCGAACGGCTCGATACGTGGCATCTCTCCTGCGTAGCACATCGCGAGCGCCCGCCTCGAACCGCCGGCACCGCGCCAGGTGGCAGGATCGCGCCGTGCACGCACGGGCCGATCACCCATGAGCAGCGATCGACGGGAGTGCTGGCTGTTCGACCTCGACGGGGTGGTGTGGCTCGACGATCGTCCGATCCCGGGCGCAGCCGACGCGATCGCCCGGCTCGTCTCGACCGGCCGGCGGGCCGCCTACTTCACGAACAACTCCTTCCCGTGCCGCTCCGACCACCTCGACAAGCTCCGCCGATTCGGTCTCGCGCCGCAGGACGCGGACCTGCTGAGCTCCGCCGAGGCGGCCGCGCAGCTGTGCGACCCGGGAGAGCGGGCGCTCGTCCTCGGCGGGCCCGGCATCGTCGAGGCGCTTCGCGACCGAGGCGTCGACGCGCGCGACGCGAGCGCCGACGTCGGCGACGCGGTCGACGTCGTGCTCGTCGGGATCGACCCCGGGCTCGACGCCGAGCGCCTCGCGCGGGCGACCCGGGCAGTCGGGCGCGGCGCCCGCCTCGTGGGCACGAACGACGACCCCACGTTCCCGACGCCCGCGGGGCCGCTTCCCGGCGGCGGCGCGATCCTGGCCGCGGTCGCGTACGCGACCGGCGTGACACCGGTGGTCGCCGGCAAGCCCCACGCGCCGTCGGTGGCGCTGACGAGGCGCCGTCTCGGGACGCCGGCGGTCGTCGTCGGCGACCGGCCCTCGACAGACGGCGCGCTCGCGCGCGGGCTCGGCAGCCGGTTCGCGCTCGTGCACTCGGGCGTCACGCCCGCGCACCACGGCCCGCTCGACCCGGCGCCGGACGTCGAGGCTGCGGACGTCGCCGATCTCGTCGAGCTGCTGCTCGCGGGGCGCGGGTAGCAGCCGCCGACGCGATCGGCGGCGAGCGCGCGAGCGCGCGCTAGCTTTTGCAAGCGCGGAGGCTATCCTTGCAACGTGCCAGATCGCGAGCAGCTCCGGGAGAACGTGAAGCGCTACCTCGAGGCGGGTGCCTCGCTCTCGCGCTACGGCCGTGGCGAGGTCGAGAACCTCGTGCGCGATCTCGCGGGAGAGGCCGCGACGAGTCGCGAACGCGTCGAGGACCTCGTCGAGGAGTTCGTCGCGCGCTCGAGGCGAAGTGCCGAGCAGCTCGCCGATGTCGTCCGCGCCGAGATCCGCCGCGAGCTCGCGGCGCGCGCCGCTCGTCGGCGCGAGGAGATGCTGCGCGCGCTCGCGGCGAAGGGGCGGGCAGACCTCGCGGACATCGTGGACAAGGTCGGTTCGATCGTCGGCGACCTCGTGGGCGAGGTCGTCGGGTCGGCGCGCGGTACCCGACCGCGTGGTCCGGCGCGCCCGACGGCCGCGCGCTCGCCGGACGGCGCGCGCCCGGACGACGAGCGGGACGCCCCCGGCGATCACGGGGACCGGACCGGTGCCGAGCGCCCCACCGCGTCGGGTGCAGGCGGCGCTCCCGCGTCGGCGCCCGAGGCCGCGGGTCCGGCCGCGAAGAGGCCCGCCTCGCGGAAGGCGCCCGCCAGGAAGGCCGTCGCGAAGAAGGTACCTGCGAGTGGGGCGCCCGCGAAGAAGTCGTCCGCCAGGAAGGCGCCCGCGACGAAGGCCGCCGCGAAGAAGGCGCCCGCCAGGAAGGCGCCGGGCGCCGGGTTTGGCCCGACCGCGGGCGGCCGCTCCGGGTCCTGAGCCGGCCCTCCCGGCTCGATCGCGGACCATCCGGGCCATCCGGGCCATCCGCGCCGGGACCGTGCCCGCCGCCTCTCGTTGCCGCGCGGCCCGGGGCCCGCGAGGATGTCGACGTGGCAGATCCGGACAGACGCTCGGTCGCACTCGTCGTGAACGCGACGCGCCCCGCGACGAGCGCGCTCGCGGAGCGCGCTCGAGGGTGGTGGGAGGCGCGTGGCTACGCAGTGCTCGTCCACGACGGCTCCGAGGCCTCGGCGCTCGACGACGTCCCGCTCGCTTTCGCGGTCAGCCTCGGCGGCGACGGGACGATGCTGCGCACCGTGCAGCTCGTGCTCGACCGCGAGGTCCCGGTACTCGGCGTGAACCTCGGCAACCTCGGCTACCTCACCCAGGTCGAGCCCACGGGCATCGAGCACGCGTTCGAGCGCCTCGTCGCCGGCGAGTTCGACGTCGAGGAGCGCATGACGCTGCGCGTCACGGTAGGTGGTCAGGGAACGGCCCTACGTACGCTCGTCGCATTGAACGAGGTCGCGACGGAGCGGAGCGTCCCCGGGCACACGATCCGGGTCGGGGTCTCGATCGCCGGCCGGCCGTTCCTCACCTACGTGGCGGACGGGATCATCGTGGCGACCCCGACGGGCTCGACGGCGTACAACCTCTCGGCGCGGGGACCCATCGTGTCGCCGCGGCTGCGAGCGATCGTGCTTACGCCGATCTCCCCGCACATGCTCTTCGACCGCTCGCTCGTGCTCGAGCCCGACGAGGTGGTCGGCCTGCGCCTGCTCGACGGACGCAGCGCGGTGCTCACGGTCGACGGTTCGACGGTCGTGCCCCTCGGACTCGGTGCGACCGTCGAGGTCGGCGAGGGCAAGCGCGCCGCGCGCGTCGTCCGGTTCGGCCGCCCGGACTTCCACGCGGTGCTCCGGGGGAAGTTCGGGCTCACGGACCGGTGACTCGATCCCTGCTCCGACCCGAGGATCGCCCGTGCTCCTAGAGCTGCGAGCGCGCGAGCTCGGGGTGATCGCGGAGCTCCACGTGGTGCTCGGTCCGGGGCTCACCGCCCTCACGGGGGAGACCGGTGCGGGCAAGACGCTCGTCGTGGAGGCGCTCGCGCTCCTGCTCGGCGGCCGCGCGGACCCGTCGGTCGTGCGCGCGGGCGCGGACGAGGCGGTCATCGAGGGCAGGTTCGTCGGCGAGGACGGCACGGAGGTCGTGCTCGGGCGCGTCGTGCCCGCGAGCGGGCGGTCGCGGGGCTTCGTCGACGGCCGGATGGCCGCGGCGTCGGAGCTCGCCGAGCTCGGGCGCTCGCTCGTCGACCTCTACGGCCAGCACGAGCACCAGTCGCTGCTCCAGCCGGCGACCCAGCGCAACGCGCTCGACCGCTTCGCCGGCGTCGACCTCGGGCCGGTGCGCGAGCTGCGCGCCCGGGTCGCCCGCGTCGACGAGCAGATCGCGTCCCTCGGCGGCGACGCGCGGGCACGGGGCCGCGAGCTCGATCTGCTGCGCTTCGAGCTCGGCGAGATCGAGGCGCTAGGGATCGCCTCGGCCGACGAGGACGAGCTCCTCGCGTCCGAGGAGTCCGAGCTCGCGAACGCGGTCGCGCTGCGCGAGGCCGCGCACGCCGCCTACACGCTGCTGGCCGGCGACGGCACCGCCGGCACGGCCGGCGCGGTCGAGACCGCGGGCGAGGCGCTCGGGACGCTCGAGCGCCATGCCGAGCTGGAGGCCGCTGCCGCCCGGCTGCGCTCGGTGCTCGCGGAGCTCGAGGACGCGGCGAGCGAGCTGCGGCACGCCTCGGAGCGCTTCGAGGAGGATCCCGAGCGGCTCGCCGCCGTGCGGGCGCGGCGCCAACGCCTTCACGTGCTCGTCCGCAAGCACGGTGACCGGCTAGCGGACGTGCTTGCGTTCGCCGACGAGTCGCTCCGGCGCGTCGCGGAGCTCACCGCGGGCGACGACGCCCTGCGGGCGCTCGAGTCCGAGCGCGCCGCGCTCGTCGCTGCGCTCGAGACCGCGCGGTCCGCGGTGGGCGACGTCCGGCGAGCGGCCGCGCCGCGGCTCGCGAGCGCTGTCGAGGAGCACTTCGACGAGCTCGCGCTCGGACGCGCGCGCCTCCGGGTCGAGACCGCGGCCACGGGGATCGCCGACGACGTCGAGCTCCTGCTCGCCGCCAACGCCGGCGAGCCGTTCGTCGCGCTCGCGAAGGCTGCGTCCGGCGGCGAGCTGGCTCGGACGATGCTCGCGCTCCGGCTCGTGCTCGCCGCGGGGCCGCCGACGCTCGTGTTCGACGAGGTCGACGCGGGTATCGGCGGCGAGGCGGCGCTCGCGGTCGGCCGCTCGCTCGCGCAGGTCGCGACCGACCGGCAGGTGATCGTCGTCACGCACCTCGCCCAAGTCGCCGCCCACGCGGACCACCAGATCGCCGTAGCGAAGTCGGAGCGCGACGGGAGGACCGTCACCGAGGCGCGTCCCGTCGACGGCGACGAGCGGCTCGCGGAGCTGTCGCGGATGCTCTCCGGCCAGCCAGCGAGCGCGACCGCCCGCCACCACGCGGCCGAGCTGCTCGCGATCGCCCGCCGCAGGTGATTTCGCGGGTCCGCGACGCGTCGCGCCACGGGCAGTAGGTTGGAGTGGGCTAACTGCGGAGGACGGCGTGGCGAAGTTCGTGTTCGTGACCGGCGGCGTGTCGAGCTCGCTCGGCAAGGGGCTTACGGCCTCGTCGCTCGGCCGGCTGCTCAAGTCGCGTGGTTTTCGCGTCACGATGTGCAAGCTCGACCCCTACATCAACTTCGACCCCGGGACGATGAACCCGTTCGAGCACGGCGAGGTGTTCGTCACGGAGGACGGTGGCGAGACCGACCTTGACCTCGGCCACTACGAGCGCTTCATCGACGAGAACCTCCACAGGAGCTCCAACGCGACGACCGGCCAGATCTACTCGGCGGTCATCCAGAAGGAGCGTCGCGGGGACTACCTCGGCAAGACGGTCCAGGTGATCCCGCACATCACGGACGAGATCAAGGAGCGAATCCGGCGCCTCGAGACCGCGGTGAAGGACGTCGACGTCGTGATCGTCGAGGTCGGCGGCACCGTCGGTGACATCGAGATCGTCCCGTTCCTCGAGGCGATCCGGCAGTTCCGCCGCGAGGTGGGGCGGGAGAACGTCTGCTACGTGCACCTGACGCTCGTCCCGTACCTCGCACCATCCGGCGAGCAGAAGACGAAGCCGACCCAGCACTCGGTGACCGAGCTGCGAAGCCGGGGCATCCAGCCCGACGTCATCGTCTGCCGGAGCGACCACCCGATCTCCGAGCAGCTCAAGCGCAAGGTGTCGCTGCTGTGCGACGTGCCGATCGAGGCGGTCGTCTCCGCGGTCGACGCCGCGAGCATCTACGAGATCCCGTTGCTCCTGCACGACGAGGGCTTCGACGACACCGTCTGCCGGATCCTGCGCCTCGACGGTCCCGATCACGCGATCGACCTCGCCGCGTGGGAGCACTTCGTGCAGCGCGTCTTCTCGGCGACCGACGTCGTGCGCGTCGGCGTCATCGGCAAGTACGTCGACCTCCCGGACGCGTACCTCTCGGTGACCGAAGCGCTGCGCCACGCGGGGTTCCACCACGGCGTGCGGGTCGAGGTCGAGTGGGTCCAGGCGAGCGAGGTCACCGGGATGCTCGCCGAAGCGCACCTCGGCGACCTCGACGGCATCGTGATCCCCGGCGGCTTCGGCGAGCGCGGCGTGGAGGGCAAGATCGCCGCCGCGGCGTACGCGCGCGACCGGGACCTGCCGTGCCTCGGAATCTGCCTCGGCCTGCAGGTCATGGTTGTGGACTACGCGCGGTCCGTCGCCGGGCTCGAGCGGGCCAACTCGCGCGAGTTCGACAGCTCGACACCACACGCGGTCATCGACATCATGGAGGACCAGGCGGAGGTCGTCGACATGGGGGGCACGATGCGTCTCGGTGCGTACGTCGCGCGCCTCAAGCCCGGCTCGCAGGTCGCCGAGATCTACGGCGACACGACTGTCACCGAGCGGCATCGGCACCGCTACGAGGTGAACCCGCGCTACCGCGAGCGGCTCGAGCGGGCCGGCCTCGTCTGCTCGGGGGCGTCCCCCGACGACCTGCTCGTCGAGTTCATCGAGCTGCCGTCGAACCGCTTCTGGGTGGGAACGCAGGCGCACCCGGAGTTCAAGAGTCGGCCGGACCGGCCCCATCCGCTCTTCCGCGAGCTCGTGGGCGCCGCTGTCGAACGGGCTCGGGCGCGCAACCCACACCTGTTCGAGCTCGGCGCCGATGCCGGCTGAGCCGGGGGAGTTCCGCCGGATCGGCGAGCGCGAGCGAATCGGGCTCGGCTTCCTCTCGATCGTGAGCGGCACGTTCGTCGCCCCTGACGGCTTCACCTTCGAGCGCGACATCGTCCGGCACCCCGGTGCGGTGTGCGTCGTGCCGCTCGACGGCGACGGCCGTGTCGTGTGCGTCCGGCAGTACCGCTCGGCGCTCGACCGGCTCGTGCTCGAGATCCCCGCGGGGAAGATGGACGTGCCGGGCGAGCCGCCGGAGGTGGGCGCCCGGCGCGAGCTCGTGGAGGAGATCGGGGCCGAGGCCGAGCGCCTCACGTGGCTCACGACGTTCTACAACTCGCCGGGTTTCACGGACGAGACGACGCACTGCTTCCTCGCCGAGGGGCTCACCGAGGTGGGTCGCGCGGCCGAGGGGGTCGAGGAGCACTTCATGACCGTCGAACGCTTCGCGCTCGACGACGTCTTCACGCTCATCGCGGACGGCACGCTCGTCGACGCGAAGACGATCGTCGCGGCGCTGCTCGCGAAGCGCCTCGTCGACGACCGGGGCGCGGCGTTGGAGCCGCGCCCCGCCGCCACCTAGGACCCGCCGTGGCCCGTCCCCGGTCGCAGGGGTCGCGCACCGACGGGGCGGTGGAGCCCCGGCAGCTGTCTCCCGATGCCGAGGAGTACCTCTCCTTCCTCGTCGTCGAGCGCGGGCGCGCGCCGAGCTCGATCGCGTCGTACCGGCGGGACCTGCTCGCCTACGAGGAGTACCTCGAGTGGCGAGGCGATTGCATGGCCACTGTCGACGCCGCGACCGTGCGCTCCTACCTGGCGATGCTCGAGGCCTCCGGGCTCGCGGCCTCCTCGCGGGCGCGCTCGCTCGCCGCGATTCGCGGCCTTCACGGCTTCGCTCACGCCGAACGTGGCGTGGCGCGTGACCCGACGGTGGAGGTCGAGGGCCCGCGGGTGCCGCAAGGCCTGCCGAAGGCGCTGTCGGAGGCGGAGATCGGACGCCTCCTCGGGGCCGTGCGTGGCGACGACGCGAAGGCGCTGCGCGACCGGGCGGTGCTCGAGCTGCTCTACGCGACCGGGGCGCGCATCTCGGAGGTCGCGGGGCTCGACGTCCGCGACCTCGATCTGGAGGCGCGGCTCGTCCGCCTCTTCGGGAAGGGGTCGAAGGAGCGGATCGTTCCGATGGGCCGCCCGTCGGTCGCCGCGGTCCGCGAGTGGCTCGGGCCGTGCGGCAGGCCGAAGCTCGTCGGCGTGACGCGACCCCGGCGTGAGGACGCGGACGCGCTCTTCGTCTCGTCACGCGGCGCGCGGCTCGGACGCCAGGCGGCGTGGACCATCGTCCGCCGGCACGCGGTCGCCTCCGGCCTCGCGGACAAGGTCAGCCCACACGTGCTCCGCCACAGCTGTGCGACGCACATGCTCAATCACGGCGCGGACATCCGTGTCGTCCAGGAGATGCTCGGGCACGCCTCGATCACGACGACCCAGGTGTACACGCGCGTCTCGCAGGAGCACCTGCGGCGCGCATACCTCGCGGCGCACCCGCGGTCGTCCGTGTCGCGCCGCGCCCCGTCCGGGCGGCGGCGAGGAGGCGCCGGGGCGCCTCCGTAGCGCGCGCGGCCGCTCCGAGGTTGTGGACAAAGTAGGCTGCGCTCGTGGCTAACGACGCGCGGGCTGACACGGAATCGATCGACTTCCGCGCCCTGCTGGAGACCGAACGCGGCTCGCTCGCACGGCAGCTCGAGGAACTCGGCTTCGGTGGTACGGACGGCGTCGGGCTCTCGTACGATCCGAACTTCGCCGACTCGAGTCAGGTCACCGCGGAGCGGGGCGAGGCCGAGAGCCTCGCGACAGAGCTGCGCAGCGCTCTCGCCGAGGTGGAACGGGCGATCGATCGGTACGACGCGGGCTCCTACGGCGTCTGCCTGCGGTGCGGTCAGCCGATCTCGGCGGCGCGCCTCGAGGCGAAGCCGGCGGTCACGACGTGCATCGCGTGCGCGCAGCTGCAGCGCTGAGCGTCGCGTGGGAGTGAGCGAGGGCGACAGGCGGGCCGCGTTCCACCGGTACGGACCGTGGCTGCTCGGTGGCGGCGCGGTGCTCGCGGGGATCGCCTACGAGATCGGCCGCAAGCACGTCGTGAATCGCGAGGAGGTCGTCTTCTTCCTCGTGCTCGTCCCGACGATCATGCTCCACGAGATCTCCCACGGCGTCGTCGCGTACTGGTGCGGAGACGACACCGCGAAACAGGCGCACCGGCTGTCGCTGAACCCGCTCCGCCACGTCGACCCGATCGGCACCGTGCTGCTCCCGATCCTGCTCATCCTCACCACCGGCTCCGCGTTCGGCTGGGCGAAGCCCGTGCCCGTGAACATCGGCCGGCTGCGTCACCCGAGGAACCAGGCCGTGCTCGTGGGGCTCGTCGGCCCGGTCGTGAACATCGTGATCGCGCTCGCAGCAGGCTTCGCGTTCCGGCTGGTCGCGTCGCCGAGCGTTCTGGGGGACCCGTTCATCTCGCAGTGGCCGCTTCTCGACGTCGTGCTGTTCCTGCTCGGCGAGGTCAACGTGATCATCGCCGTGTTCAACCTCATCCCGATCCCGCCGCTCGACGGGTCTGCGCTGCTCGAGCGGGTTCTCCCGAAGTCGCTGCTCCCCGGTTACTACCGGCTCCGGTCGGTCTCCATGATCCTCGTGCTGTTCCTGGTGTTCTGGGCGCCAGGCGTGCTGAACACGATCTTCAACCACGCGCTTCAGTACTGGGGCAACATCGTCCTGTAGGCGACCTCCGCCCGCTCCCGCCCCGGCCCGCGGGCCACTCCCGCCGCCCCGCCCGAGCGGTAGTCCCGCCGGTAACACAGCGCCGTGCTCGACTGTCCCCGTGGAGCCCCGTCACCCCGACCGCGTCGTCGACGACCTGATCGGCGAGCTCGCGCGCTCGCGCGACGCGGTCGGCGACGCGGGCGAG
>DAHUXW010000145.1 GCA_027306925.1 Acidimicrobiaceae bacterium
GGCGGCGCGTGGCGGAGGCGCAGGGCGCGCGGGCGCCGGGCGGGGGGCAACCGCGGCGCGCGTCGGGTCGACGAGCTCGCTCGCGGGACGACTGCGCACGACCCGGTGCTCGATCGGCGGCAGTTCCGTGGACGCCACGAGCGGTTCGGCGGGCGCCAGCGGTTCGGGTGCGACCACGGCCTCGGCCTCGGCCGCAGGGCGTGGCTCGACGACGGCGCGCGGCTCGGCCGCGGGACGCGGCGCGCTCGCGGGCCGGCCGGCCGAGGCTCCGCGAGCCGGGGCAGGCGGCGGGGTCGGCTCCTCGGGAGGCTGTACGGCGCGCACGAGCCCTTCGCGCTCGGCCTTGCGCCGGACGCGGTCGCCCTGCGCGTCCTCGATCGAGGACGAGTGGCTCTTCACGCCGATCCCCAAAGATACGGCGAGGTCGAGGGCCTCCTTGTTCGTGAGGCCGAGCTCACGTGCGAGCTCGTAGACGCGGATCTTCTTCGCCAACTGCCTGACAGTCCCTTCTCGGCGCGAGCGGTACCCGCGCAACACGACCGGCGCTCAGCCGGTCACCTATCCTCGCACACCTGCATCAGGCCCGTGCCCACCCTCGGGCGACGTCCCAGGCCGGAGCGTCGCGGCGACCGCCGCGAGCGTCGCGGGGTCGAGCTCCCGTCGAAGCGCTCGCGTGAGCGCCCGACGCTTCGCCGCCGCGTCCACGCACGACGGAGACGCCGCGCACAGCCAGGCCCCCCGGCCGCCCACCGACCGCCCCGTCGCGAGCGTCCCGTCGGGACGCGCCGCGAGCCGCACGAGCTCCCGCTGGGGCCGGCGCGCCCGACACCCGACGCAGGTCCGGATCGGACCCGGCGCGGCCAAACGCCGGTCGTCGGCGCGCCCCGCCACCCCGGCGGCGACCGCGGTCGCGCCCGGCCCGCGGGTCAGGACGGCTCGGCCTCGGGCTCGGGCTCGGGCGCCGCGCCCGCCGGTACCCCGGCGTCCTCGCCGGTGGGCTCGCCGACCGCGCCAGCCCCGCCGCCGTCCTCGTCACCCGCGGCCGCGCCACCCTCGGCCCACTGCTGCATCGAGATCGCCTCGCCACCGCCCGCGGGCTGGAAGACCATCTCGCCGTCCTCGCCCTGGACCCACTCGCCCTCCGCCCAGTCCTGCGCCGCGTACGCGCTCTCCTCGTCGGCGAGCTGGGTCTCGCTCTTGATGTCGATCCGCCAGCCCGTGAGCCGGGCGGCGAGGCGGGCATTCTGGCCCTCCTTGCCGATCGCGAGCGACAGCTGGTAGTCGTGCACGACGACCGTAGCGGTGCCGGTCTCCTCGTCAAGCCGGACCTCCTTCACCTTCGCCGGCTGGAGGGCCCGCGCGACGAACTCCGCCGGGTCGTCCGAGTAGGGGACGATGTCGACCTTCTCGCCGCGCAGCTCGTTCGTGACCATCCGGACGCGCGCGCCCCGGGCGCCGACGCACGCGCCGACGGGGTCGACGTTCTGGTCGTTCGACCAGACGGCGATCTTCGTCCGGTGGCCCGGCTCACGCGCGCAGGCCTTGATCTCGACGACGCCGTTCGAGATCTCCGGGACCTCAAGCTCGAAGAGCCGCTTGATGAGTCCCGGGTGGCTGCGTGAGACGACGATCTGCGGACCCTTCGTCGTCTTTCGCACCTCGACGATGTACGCCTTCAGACGGGCACCGTGGTCGTAGCGCTCGTAGGGGACCTGCTCGGCCTGTGGCAGCAGCGCCTCGACCTTGCCGAGGTCGAGCAGCGTGTAGCGGTTGTCGCTCTGCTGGATGATGCCCGTGACGATGTCGCCCTCGCGCCCCGCGTACTCCTCGTACTTGAGGTCGCGCTCGGCCTCCCTGATGCGCTGGAGGATGACCTGCTTCGCCGCCTGGGCAGCGATGCGCCCGAAGTCGCTCGGGGTGTCGTCCCACTCGCGCACGACGTTCCCGTCCTCGTCGAGCTCCTGGCCGTAGACGCGGATCTCGCCCGAGTCCGAGTCGATCGTGACGAACGCCTCCTCGGCCGCGTCCGGGAGCCGCTTGTACGCCGCGACGAGGGCGTTCGCGAGCGCCTCCAGGAGCGTGTCGACGGCGATCCCCTTGTCGCGGGCGATCTGCTGGAGCGCGTCCAGGAACTCGAAGTTCGTCGTGCTCATGACGTCGTCGCCCTCTCGCTCGTGGTGGCCGGCACCCGGCCGCGGCTCCCGGACTCCGGATCGCGCGGCTCGGCGAGCGCCGCGCGCCAGTCGTAGAGCGTGTGCGCACGCTCGATGTCGGAGAACGCGAGCCTCCGGTCGCCCCCGGCCGTCGCGACGACGACGCCGTCGTCGTCGACCGCCGAGACGGTGCCGTCGAAGCGCCGGTCGCCGGGCGTGCCGGGGGCGGTCCGGACCGCGACGCGCGCGCCGACGGCGACCGCGAAGTGCGCGGCCCGCCGGAGCCGCCGCTCGACCCCGGGGGTCGTGACCTCGAGCTCGTAGCGATCGTCCGGCGCGGCGTCGCCCGCGGCGTCGAGCGCGTCGGAGACGGCGCGAGACACCGCTGCGAGCGCATCGAGGTCGAGCCCGCCGGGGCGCTCGACCGTCACCCGAAGGAGCCCGGGCGCCAGCTCCACGTCGAAAAGCTCGACACCGGACGCGGTGCACGTGGGCGCCACGACGGCCCAGACTCGCTCCTCGTTGCCCACGGCACCCTCCTTCCCGTTCCCTGTCGGCACGACCCGTGCCGCACGCATAAAAATCAAGAACGTGGGCACACAGCCCACGTTCCCGCACGACCTTACGACCGCTGAACTGCGTCGAGAGTATAGCAGCGGCGCCTTTCCGACGGTCCGGGACGCCGCCCGCATTCGCCGTGGCGCGGCGGTAGTGCGGCCGGTACCGTACCCCACGAGTCTCCCGGTGAACCCGAGAGACGGGAGCGCCGTGCCGCGGTGGCGGAACCTGGTGCGGTCCGGCGCGTGGACGAAGGAGGCGGGCTGCTGTGGGCGGGAACGGCAACTTCGACGCGCCGCTGGTCGCGGCGGATGATGGCGCGCGCGGCCGCGCGACGGGCGCCGGCACGGACGGCCGAGCGAGGTGCGTCCAGGGCGCGCGGGTCCATCTCGCGCCTGAGGAGTGGACGCGCCTCGCGCTGCGCGAGCTCGCGTGCCTCGACCACGCCCGCGACCGCGACGGGGGCGTGGGCCACCGGGAGGCGGATCCGGGCGCGGCCGGACGGCCGGTCGTGTGGGAGCTGCGGTCGGACGAGATCGTCGCGGGATGTGAGGACGGCCCGGCGGGTCCGCGGCCGCACGGCGCTACCCGCGCGCAGCCACCCGTCCGCCTCGTGGTCCGCTTCGACGAGCTCCCCTGCTCGGCCGCGCCCGGTGGGTTCCTACGCGAGCTCCCCGTCGCGGCGCTCGCGACCGCTGCCGTCGACCACGAGCGTCGCGTGCTCGTCGACCTTGTCGCGGCCCGCGTGACGACGGTCGCCGGCGGCCTTCAGGACCGCGACGCATGGACCGGCCGAGCTGCCGTGGAGCTCGCGGAGCGGAGGTTTGCGGACTTCGGTCAGCTCCTGGTCGTCGGGCTCCCCCACCTCGCGGCCTACCTGCCGCGCGGCGCCGACGTGAGCGTCGTCGACGACCTCGCCGAGCTCGAGGGACTGCTCGGCGCTCCCGGGCCCGCAGCGACCCGCGGGTGGGCCGGCGCCGGGTCGGCGGACAGGCTCGCTCGCACCACGGTCGTGGTCGTCGGCGCCGCCGCGACCGCGGACGCCACGCGCCTTGACCGGCTCGTGGCCGCGATCGCCGAGTCGGACCAGGCCTCGACAGCCGGGCCCGGACCGCTCGCGCTGCTCGTCGGCGCAGCCTGGCCGGGCGGTCGCTGCCGGATCGACATCGCCGCAGGAGGACGGCAGGGCGTGGTCAGCGTGCCGGGCGCACGGCCACGGGAGCATCGGGCCTCCGCCCGGCGCTCGGGCGCGCCAGCGGGCGTCGAGGCGGCGCGGCCAGCGGGCGTCGAGGTCGCCGTCCTCGGCCGAGTCGAGGTCCGTGGCGTCGAGGGATCGCTCGACCGCCGGCCAAAGCTCACCGAGCTCGTCGTCTACCTCGCGCTCCACCCGAGAGGAGCGACGACCACGGCGTGGTCGACCGCGCTCTGGCCGCGGCGCATGGTCCCCCCGCAGACGGTGTCGAACCGCCTCTCGGAGGCCCGCAGGCTTCTCGGCTTCGCGTCCGACGACCGGCCGAGGCTGCGACGCATCGGCGACGCGCACGTGCTCGCCGAGGTCTCGACCGACTGGGCGCGCTTCCAGGAGCTCGCGCGCGCCGAGGACACCGCGTCCTGGCGCTCCGCGCTCGCGCTCGTGAGGGGCCGGCCGTTCGAGGACCTGCCGTCCGGGCTGTGGACGGCGCTCGAGTGCACCGCGGTCGAGATCGAGCGCGCGGTGACCTCGTGCGCGCTGCGCTGCGGCGAGCACCTGCTGGCCGGCGGGGACGCGGACAGCGCCGTGTGGGCTGCCCACCAGGGCCTGCGCGCTGCTCCGTGGGACGAGAGGCTCCATCGCCTGCTCATGGTGACCGCCGACGCGACCGGGAACCGCGCGGGCGTCGATGCGACGTTGCGGCATCTCGCCCTCGTGCTGGAGGTCGACGGCGACCCGCTCCGCCACGTCCACCCGGAGACGGTGGCGCTCTACGAACAGCTGTCGGGCCGGGTCGCGTCGCCCAGGTGACGCACACGGCCGGTGGCCGCATCGGGCCCGGGCGGAACGCCGAGGCTCTCCGCGTGTGGCGAGTGGCGCGCCGGGACGTCGCGATCAGGCGGTGTCCTCGAACCCCGATCGCGCGCGCGGCATGCCGCTCACGCCGCGCCGGTCCGGCGCGACGCCGAGGATCTGGTGGACCGCGAGGCCGCCGTCGTCGAAGCCTATGGCCGAGGCCACCATGTAGAGCCTCCACACGCGCGCCCGTGGCTCGCCGACGAGGCGCACCGCCTCGTCCCACGACCGGTCGAGATTCGCGACCCACGCGCGTAGCGTCTCGGAGTAGTGCTCACGTAGCGACTCGACGTCGCGGACCTCGAAGCCCGACCGCTCCATCGCGGCGACCACGTCCGCGACGTCGACAAGCTCGCCGTCGGGGAAGACGTAGCGGTTCATGAACGTGCGGCCGTGCATTCGCGACCCGCCGGGCGTCGAGATCGCGTGGTTGAGCAGCCGCCCGGTGGGCGCGAGCAGCGAGCGGAGCGTCGCGAAGTACTCGCGCATGCGCTTGGTCCCGACGTGCTCGAACATGCCGATCGAGGAGATCGCGTCGTACGCCTCGCCGCGCAGATCGCGGTAGTCCGAGAGCCGCACCTCGACGCGCCCCGCGAGTCCGGCGCGCTCGACACGCCGGCGCGCGTAGCTCGCCTGCTCAGGACTGAGCGTGACCGCGACGACCTCCGCCCCGTACCGCCCGGCGGCGTGGAGCGCCATCGAACCCCATCCGCAGCCGACGTCGAGCAGGCGCGCGCCGCTGCGTTCGTGGAGACCGAGCTTTCGACAGACGAGGTCGTGCTTCGCGGCCTGCGCCTCCTCGAGCGAGGCGTGGGCGTCGGCGAAGCGCGCGCACGAGTAGGTCATGGACGGTCCGAGCACTAGCTCGTAGAACTCGTTCCCGACGTCGTAGTGGTGGCTGATCGCGGCCGCGTCCCGACGCCGCGAGTGCAGGAAGCCGGACAGCCGTACCTCCTCGTCCGGCGGCCGTGGTGGCAGGGAGATCGCGCCGAGCCGGAGCGCGGACGCGGCGCAGCCGACCAACGCCCTCGGCCCGAGGCGAAGAGCCGCGTCCGTGCGCTCGCCCATGCGGGTGACGAGCTCGAACGGGTCGCCGTCGAGGTCGATGTCGCCCGAGACGTACGCGCGGACGAGCCCGAGCTCGCCCGGGGCCCACGCCAGTCGAGCGAGCGCGCGGGGGGAGCGCACGACGACCGCCCCGGCGCCGTCGGCGGGACCGGCCTCGCTCGCGTCCCAGAATACGAACCGCACGGGTGGATCACCGGCGAAGACCTGCGAAAGCATCGGGACCAGTTGCGCCGAGACGGTCCGCCCTCTGCCTCCCGGCGGCACGACTCGCGGCCCGCTCGTGCGTGCGGGGACGTCCGACGTTGTCTCTTCGTGACGCACAGACATCGCGCTCCTCCCTCCCGGGGTCCTCCTCGTCCGTGTTATGGCTCCTCGTGCAGCTCCGCCGCGACCAGGCCGGCGGGCGCCGCCGCGAGCGCCGAGAGGATCGACTCGGCGAGGGCGCGCGCGGACGCCGGGTCGAGCTCGAGCGCGACCCGCGCGCCGGCACCGAGATCCGGGTTCAGCAGGTCGACGTTGAGCGCGTGCTCGTACGGCGCGTGCACGGGATGGTCGAGATAGACGGTCGCACGCGTCACGGGGAACCAGCCCTGCGCGCCCTTCCCGCTGCCGCGCACGTCGAGGACCGTCGTCCGGTACGTGCACATGGGCGGTTCCTCCTTTCGGTCAGGCAGCCAGGTGGCGTGCGAAGAACGACCAGATCGCGTCCCACCCGTCGCGCGCGGCCTCAGGCCGGTACGCGGGACGGTCCACCGCGAAGAACGCGTGCCCAGCGCCCTCGTAGGTGTGGAACTCGAAGACCTTGCGGTGCTCCGAGAGTGCCGCCTCGAGCTCGCGCACCTCGGCCGGGGAGGGGTACTTGTCGTCGGCACCGAACAGGCCGAGCAACGGGCACGAGAGGTCGGACGCGAGGTGGAGGATCGGTCCGATCCGAAGCGGGCTGTCGGCGGGCGGCGGGCTCACGACGAACGCGCCGTAGCAGTCGACGGCGGCGTCGAGCGCGAGGCTGCACGCGGCGAGGAATGACTGCCGACCGCCCGAGCAGTGGCCGATCGTCGCGACCTTGCCGTTCGCACCTTCGAGCGAGCGCAAGTACTCGACCGCACCCGCCACGTCCCCGACGAGCCGCTGGTCGGGAACGCCGCCGAGCGCGCGGGCGGTCGCGGCCGCGTCGTCCGGGCTCGCGCCGGGAGCCTCTCGCGAGTAGAGGTTCGGGCAGACCGCGAGATAGCCGTGCGCGCCGAGCTTCCTCGTGATCTCCTTCGTCGCCTCGTCGTATCCGGGCATGTGGTGGATCACGACGACCGCCCCGTAGGAACCGGGATCGAGCGGTCGCGCGAGATACGCCTCGATCGCGTCGCCTCCGTGCCCGGCGAGCGACACTGTGCCGGCCCACATCGCGTCACCCATCGCCCGCTTCACCTCGACCGGCGCGGGGACAGCCGCCCGCGCAGCGGCTCGAACGCGAACGCGCCGGGCCCGCCCGACTCACAGGTCCGCCACCGCGGGGATCACGCGCGTCACGAGCACCTCGAGGCGGTCAAGGGCAGCGACGTCGGGCACGCTGCCGTGCGCCAAGGCGAAGCCGAGCCCAGCGAGCGCGCCGAGGCGGTCCACGAGCTGCCCGACGTTCTCGCCCTTCGCGCCGGGGTCGAGCGGCACGATGACCGTCTTCTCGATCTCGTCGTAGTCGCGGCCGACCTCTGAGCAGCGCGTGCGCAGCACGTCGAGCTTGTGCTCGAGATCGGGCCCACCGAACAGGTTGCACGCGTCCGCGTACTTCGCCACGAGGCGAAGCGTCTTCTGCTCGCCGGAGCCCCCGATGAGGATCGGCGGATGCGGGCGCGACAGCACCTGGGGCGAGTTCAACGTCCGGCCGAGGTGGTAGTGCCGGCCCTCGAATGGGCCCTCGTCACCGCTCCACATCTGCAGCACGACCTCGAGGGCCTCCTCGAGGCGCTCGAACCGCTCGGCGGTGGGCGGGAACGCGAGCCCGAGGCCCCTCGCCTCCTCGCCGTTCCAGGCGGCGCCGATCCCGAGCATCGCCCGGCCCCCCGAGAGCACGTCGAGGGTCGTCACCGCCTTCGCGAGCAGGCCGGGCTCGCGGTAGACGACGCCCGTCACGAGCGTCAGCAGCTTCACGCGCCGAGTGAGCCCGGCGAGGTATCCGAGGGTCGTGTAGGCCTCGAGCATCTCGAGCTCCGGGGGACCGTTGTGCTCGATCTGCCAGAGGTGGTCCATCACCGACAGGCGGTCGAAGCCCCCGTCGTCCGCGACCCTGGCGACCGAGGCGAGGCCGTCCGCGATCGACGCGGCGCCGCCCGCCCACGTGAAGGCCGAGACATGGAGGCCGAGCCGCACGAGTTCCCCTTGTGGTCGCCGATGCGGGCCGCGAGCGTGGCCCGCCGACGACAAACCTACCGGCCGCGGCCACCGGCGCACCACGGGTGCGCAGCGCCGCGGGTCGACCGCATCGCGGCGACCCGGCGCGGCGGGCATCGGTCCGTCGCGTCCGGCCACGGCAACGCGACGGCGGAAGTCTCGTCGACGGCTGCTCGGGGCCGCCGTCGCGTCGTCGGTCCCCGGCACCGGAGCCTACGGTCCCTCCCGGTTCGGGGGAGCGGCTGCGTCGCGCCCGCTCCGGTAGCGGCCAGACCTCGACCCGCCGGCGGTGTCCGTCGTCGTGCCCGCGGCCGAGACCGGCCACGGGCTCGTGTTCCTCACCGCTTCGCGCACGTCGCATCACCAGCACAGACCGATGGTCGTCGACGACGCCGGCCGGCTCGTGTGGTTCCGACCCGTGACGAACGGGTCGACGAACCTCCGGGTCCGGCGGCTTCGAGGCCGGCCGGTCGTCACGTGGTGGGAGGGGGGAGGCGTCATTCCCGGCTACGGGCGGGGCGACTGCGTGATCGCCGACGCCTCGTACCGGGAGCTCACGCGGGTCCACGCCGGGAACGGACTGTCCGGCGACCTCGACGCGTTCGTCGTGACTCCGGCCGGGACCGCGCTGTTCACCGCCTACCGCACGATCACGGCCGACCTCTCCCCGATCGGCGGCGCGCCGCGCGCGCCGGTCCTCGACTCGCTCGTCCAGGAGGTCGACATCGCGACGGGCG
>DAHUXW010000149.1 GCA_027306925.1 Acidimicrobiaceae bacterium
CGCACCTCGGGGTCGGCGCCGGTCCCGTCCGGCGGGCCGGGTGCCGGACGCGCGTCGCGCTCGACTGCTTCCACCGGCGCACCGGCGCGCCGCGCGTCGGCGCCGCGTGGCGCGTCGAGCTCGAAGGGCCGCCGCGAGCGCTCCTCGAGCACGAGCGTCTCGCCGCGGTCGAGGGCGAGCGCGGCGTCGCCGGCCGCGAGCCGCCGGAGCGGCTCGCCGACGAGGTCGTCGCGCCACGAGCTCACGAGGCGCCCGCCCGGGCGGTCCTGGAAGAACTCCGCGAGGTCCGCCCGTGTCGCGAGGATCGCCGGGTCGATCTCGAGCTGGCGGGCCCGCTCGCCGAGCCACGCGGTCGCGATCGCGACGGCCGGGCGCGCCACGCCCTCACCGCGGTGGGTCGGCGGCAGCCGGACCGAGCCCGCGGACAGCGCGAGCCCCTCCTCGACGGCCGCGAGGACGTCCGCCACGCCGCTCGTGCCGAGCTGGCGCACGTCGAGGTTGCGAACCTGCTCGAGCTCGGCGCGCGTCGAGGGCGGGCGGTGAGCGATCGAGACGAGCGCGAGGTCCGAGAGCACGAAGCGCGTCGGCTGGTCGAGCGCCCGGGCACGGCGCTCGCGCCACGCGGCGACGCTCTGCGCGACGCCGCGCTCGCGGCGGTGCAGCTGGCGCGCGTGCTTCAGCCGCCACCACGCCTCCTCCGGCACGACCGACGCGCGCGAGCGGCGCAGAAGGATCTCGCACTCCTCGTCCGCCCACGCGACGCGCCCGAGCGAGGTGAGCCGGGCCGAGATGAGCTCGCGCAGCTCGAGCAGGTGGACCACGTCGCCCGCCGCGTACCGGCGCTGGGCCTCGGTGAGCGGGCGCCTCGTCCAGTCGGTGAGCTGGTCGCCCTTCTCGAGCCGGGTGCCGAGCATGCGCTCGACGAGCGACGAGAGCGAGGGCGTGCTCATGCCGAGGAAGCCCGCGGCGAGCTGGGTGTCGAACAGCCGCGTCGGCACGCACCCGCAGGCGCGCTCGAGCACCTCAAGGTCCTGGTCCGCGGCGTGGAGCACGGCGAGGCCGGGGCCGGAGAGCACCTCGGCGAACGGCGCGACGTCGACCGCGAGCGGGTCGACGAGCGCGATCCCTCGCGGCCACGCGACCTGGAGGAGCGCGAGCTTCGGGTAGTAGGTGCGCTCGCGGTGGAACTCGGTGTCCACGGCGTACGCGGGCTCGTTCACGAGCTCCCCGACGAGCGTCGCGAGCGCCGCCGCGTCGCCGACGAGACGGTAGTCGCCGGCCGAGGGCGGTGCCGCCGCCCGCGGCGTGCCGGCACCCTCCGGTGGGCTCGCGGACGCGTCGGCGGGCGAGCCGTCAGCCCCCATAGCTCATCCTCGTGTCCTCGCTCCGCAGCACCGCGACGTCCTCGCCGGCGCCCCCGAAGCCCGCGTCGACGACCTCGCCGACGCAAAGGACGTGCGAGCCGAGGTCGACCTCGCGTTCGAGCCGGCAGTCGAGGTACGCGGCCGCGCCGGCGAGCACGGGGGCCCCGGTCACCGGCGCGTCCTCGTACGCGCGGCCGCTCAGCGTTCGTGCCGGCACGTCCTCGACCGCGGGCTTCGCGAACGTGCGCACCACCGCGCGGTCGGCCCGGTCGACGAGCGTGAGCGCGAAGCCGCCGCCCTCGCGTGCGAGCGCCAGGCTCGTCGCCGCGCGCTCGACCGACACGCCGACGAGCTTCGGGTCCGTGGCGAGCTGCGTGACGAGGCTGCACGTCATGAGGTTCCGTCGCGCGCCCGCGCGGGTCCCGAAGAGGTAGAGGCCGGTCGTGAGGCGCCACAGGACGCGACGGCGCAGCCGGTCGTACTGCACGCGGTCCGCGCCCGGGGGGAACGGCCCGACGATCGAAGCGTGCGGCGCCATGCACAGCGAAGCTACAGCGTGGGCCGCCGCAGGACGGCGATGGCCCGCCCGTCGCACGCGGCGCCGGTCGCCGGCCCCGGGCGGGGTCGCACGCCCCGACGCGGCCCGGGCCGTCAGCGGACCCCGAGCGCGGCGAGCCGCCGCTCGGCGCCGTGCAGCGCGCGGTCGGCGACCGCGACCTCCCGCTGGTACCGGGCGAACGCGCCGGCCGCGAAGCTCCCCGCGTCGCTGCAGTCCTGCGCGGCGCGCGTGTACGCGAGGTACGCGGCCGACAGCGCGTCGGTGAGCGCCACGTCCGGCGTCGGAAGATCGCCGTACGCGCTCGCCGCGTCCGAGGCGAGACCGTCGCACGCCGTGTGGGTCGCGACGAGCGCTTCGCTCGCGATGCCCGCCCCCACCGCCCGCACGTCGGCCGTGACGAGCTGGACGCTCGCGAGGACTCCGGCGCCCGCAGCCCACTGCGCGACCTTGTGCGCGTGCGAGCCCGTGAGCCCCGAGCAGGCCGCGAGCCCGACCGCCGCCGCGACCGCCGCCGCGGCGC
>DAHUXW010000153.1 GCA_027306925.1 Acidimicrobiaceae bacterium
CGGCTGTTTACGGCCGTTGGAGTGGCGAGGGACGAGGGGAGGTGACGCGATGCGGTTCACGGTGAGCCTTCTCGGTGAAGTTCACGCCCGGACTGAGGACGGCGTCCAACCCGAGAACGAGGCGGAACTGCTGGAGGCTCACCTCGACACGGTGATGCAGGAGCTGGAGAAGCTGGGCGCCAGCGATACAGTGATCGACCTCGACCTTGGTGTGTCGCGCGTCACGTTCGAGGTGCTTGTCGAGGCTCCGAACCCGCTTGAGGCCGTCTCGACGGCAAGCACGCAAATTCGGAGCGCCATTCACGCGGCTCATGGCTCCACGCCGGACTGGCCCGGTCCGAACCACGAGGCTTGGTCTGTGCGCCTCGTAGGCGTGAGGTCAGCGGAAGTCCTCGTTGGCGCATTCTGAGCCTGGCTCAGCCGAATAGGCTCGCCGAGAGAGCGGCGCCTGCTTCGCGCCCCATGCTCGGCGTGACGTGTCCGTAGATCCCGAGCGTGATCGCGTCGAGCGCGAAGCCGGCGGCGAGGGTGCCCGCGAGCGCGACGATCCGTCGCCGGCTTAGGAGCTGGTCGGGCCGCGCCGGGCGCGCGGGCGCTGCGTCGTCCCGATTCTCGCATGGGTCGTGACATGTCGGTCCGGGCACGCCACCTCCCGCTGTGGCGCTGCGGCGCGCGCACGCTCGTGCGCATCTCGACGGCCGACAGTGAAGATGGCGGCACGTGGCGAGCGCCGCGGCCCGCAACGCCGCCGTTGCCGCACGGACCGACGACGGCGGGCACACGTGGTCGCCGCCCAGATCGCGACTGTCGTCGCGCTGCTCGTCGTGCTCGGCGGCGGGTCCGTCGCGCGCCCGAGTCGTCGCGCGCCCGCGTCTCGGGCGATGATGGGATCGCTCGGCTCGAGTGGACGGGGAGGAGCATGCGCACGGTCATCGCGGTGACGAACGTCAAAGGCGGCGTCGGCAAGACGACGTCCGCGGTCTACCTCGCCGGGGCGGCGATCCGTTCGGGTCGGGGCCCGACCCTGGTCGTCGACGCGGACCCGCAGGCGTCGAGCGCGGAGTGGCTCGAGGAGTCGCCGGTCGCGGGTGTCCGCCTGGTCGAGGCGCCGACCGCGCGGCTCGTCGCGCGGGCGATGGAGGCGGGCAGGGAGCGCCTCGCGATCGTCGACTCGCCGCCGGGAGACGAGAAGACCGTGCGCGCCGTGCTCGAGCGCGCGGATGCGGTCGTCATCCCGACGCGAGTCGGCGGGCCCGAGCCGAGCCGGGTGCGCGCGACGATCGAGATGGTCGCCCCCGCGGTGCCCCGCGGCATCGTGATCTGCGCCGCGCGCACGGGCACCCGAGACCTCGAGGACACGATCGCGAGCTGGGAGGACGAGGGCGAGGCGATCTGGGGCGTCGTCCCCGAGCGTGTCGCGATCGCGTCGGGCGCCGGAGCGCCCCTCAGCATCGTCGGGCTCGTCCACTACGAGAACGTGCTCATCCGGGCGCTCGACCGACCTCGGAGGCGTCCCGCCGGACGGTGAGCCGGGGGGTAGCCTCGCCGCGATGGAGCTGCTCGACGGGCCGGCGGTCTCGGCCGCGCTCGCCGGCCTCGCGTGGGCGCGTGACGCGAGGACGCTCGTGAAGGTCGTGCGACGCCACGACTTCGCCGACGCCCTCCGCTACGTGAACGAGGTCGGCGCGCTCGCGGAGGCGTCCGGCCACCATCCCGACGTCGACATCCGCTGGGACACGGTCACCTTGAGGCTCTCGACCCACTCGCTCGGCGGCATCACGGACGCGGACGTCGAGCTCGCGGCGCGGATCGACGCGCTCGGGTGAGCGGGCTCCGGACGTGAGCGCCGGCGTCGCGCGCCCGCTGCCGTTCGTCGCTGCGCACGAGCTCGACTGCGTGCCCCACATCGTGGTCGACGGGGGCGCGCGGCCGTCGACGGTGCTCGCGCTCACGCACTGGCCAGGGAGCTCGACGCCGCCCGACCTCGCCCGCGACCTCTCCGCGGAGATCGCGTTCGCCTACCTGCGCTCGCCCGCGCACTGGCGCGCCGACGCGTTCGCGGTGACGAACGACCACCTCGACCAGGACGGGCTCGTGTCGATCCACGCGCTGTGCGACCCGGCGCACGCGCTCGCCCACGAGCGGCTGCTCGTCGAGGTCGCGCGCGTCGGGGACTTCGCCGTCGCGCGCGACGACGACGCGCTCGCGATCGCGCTCGCGATCCGGGCGCTCGCCGAAGCCGGGCGGAGCGGCCCCGGTGGGGGCGCCGTGTCCGGCGGCGCCGGGACGGGGCCCGACCGTCTCGGCGAGCGCGTCGCCGAGCTGCTCGGGCTCCTGCCCGGGCTCGTCGAGTCCCCGGACCGGGCGCGCGCGCTGTGCGCCGAGGAGCTCGCGGCCGTCGAGTCGGGGCGGCGGGCGCTCGACGCGGGCGAGGTCTCCGTCGACGCGCCGGACGCCGCGGGCGTCGCGACGGTCGTCGTCGACGAGCGGCTCGCACCGGTGCGGGCGAGCCGCTTCTGCGAGGGGAGCGACGCCGCCCTCCATCCGGTCGTCGTCCACCAGGCGACCGGCGCGGCCCGCGTGCTCGTCGCCCGGGGCCGCCGGTACCGGTACTACGACCGCTACGAGACCTGGGTCCGGTACGCGAGCGAGCGGCCGCCACTGCGACGGGCCCTCGCCCCGCTAGCGGAGCGGTTGAGCGAGGAGGAGCGTGGTGACGCGCGCTGGCGGGCCGACGACCCCGGCGCGCTCGAGCCGAGCCTCGAGGTCGCGGACGGGGGGGAGAGCTCGATCCCGCTCGCACGCCTGCGCGAGCTGGTCGGCTCGTACCTGCTCGACGCGCCGGTGGCCTGGGACCCCTACGCGAGCGGCGGCGGGGTCGCGGGCGAGGACGTCACTCGACGGGCAGGTCCCACAGCGGGAACCACCGGTCGAGGTCGGCTTCGATCGCGAGGTCGTCGCCGAGGACGGCCTTCAACCTGAGCTCCGCCTCGTTGTCCCGCCGCTCGTGGCCGGTCGGCACGAAGGGGTAGAACGTGCCGCGCTTGAACAGGTACACGAGGTACGCGGTCGCGGGCGACCCGGGGTGGCCCGACGCGGCGGGCGCGGCCGGCGCGAAGCCAAACACCGAGCAGAGCAGCTGTGGCCCGTAGCCGTTGTCCTTGAGCGTCGAGTTCACGAAGTGGACCTGGGTCACGAGCGTGTCGAAGTCGGCGGCGCCGACCACGACCCACCGGTAGCCGTACTCGTCGGCCTTCTCGCTGAGCTTCGCCGAGCTGCCCGCGCCGTCGCCCGCGGCGAGCATCGCGGTGATCTCGCGCTCGGTCGCGTCGAAGGCCTGGCCGGCCGACGGCTTGAAGCACACGCCGGCCTGCCCGGTCGGCACGACGTCCTCCGCGGCCTCGAGCGTGATGCGTGCGCCCGGCAGGCCGAACAGCCGGTCGAGATTCGCCTCCACCGGCTTCGTGCGCCCCAGGATCGCGTCGAGGAAGCCCACGGTTCAGCGCGCGGCGCGTGGCCGCGGGGACCGTAGGTGTGCGGGCCTCACGCGGCCCCGTGACGCATCTCGGCGTCGAGCTTCGCGAGCTGGTCGAGCCGCTTCTCGAGACTCGGGTGGGTCGCGAACAGCGACGAGAGGCTCGCTCCGGGCGCGAGCGCCGGGGCGAAGTAGAACGCGTTGAAGTGCTCGGCGGCGCGAAGGTCGCGGGTCGGGATGCGCGAGATCTCCCCGCTCACCTTCACGAGCGCGCGGGCGAGCAGCGCGGGCTGGCCGATCAGGATCGCGCCGGACCGGTCCGCGGCGAGCTCGCGGTATCGCGAGAGCGTCCGGATGAGGACGAAGCTGATCGCGTAGATGACCGCCGAGACGACGATCATGCCGAGCTCGACGATCGCGAGCTGGCCGCCACCCTGGTTGTTGTTGCTCCGGTTGTTCCCGCCGAAGCCGCCGAAGAGACCGGCGAAGTAGAACATCCTCGTCATGAGCCCGGCGAGGATCCCGAGGAAGCTCGCGATCGTCATGACCGCCACGTCGCGGTGCGCGACGTGGGAGAGCTCGTGGGCGAGGACCGCCTCGAGCTCGGGCTCGTCGAGCCGCCGCAGCAGCCCGGTCGTCACGCAGACGACGGCGTGCTTCTGGTCGCGGCCCGTCGCGAACGCGTTCGGGATGTCGCTCGTGGCGATCGCGACCCGCGGGTGGGGCATGTCCGCGAGCGCGACGAGGCGGTCGACTACGCCGTAGAGCTGGGGCTGCTGCTCCCTGCTCACGATCCGCCCGCCCATCGAGTACATCGCGATCTTGTCCGAGAAGAAGTACTGGACGAACAGGATCCCGAACGCGAGGACGAGGATGAACCCGATCTGCATGTGGACCGCGACGAGGACCGCGACGAACACCGCGTAGAGCAGGCCGAGCAGGAACACAGTCGAGAGCATGCGCGCGGTCAGGCCGCGGTCGACGGGAAAGCGCGAGCGGCTCGCCACCGTGGCTACCGGCCCGATCCGTCGGACGGCGCGTCGGCGTCGTCCGCGAGCAGCGTGCGGACCTCCGCGAGCGTCGCGCCCGGTGCGGGGAGCACGAGGTCCGACGGGACGATCTCGGTCGGGCCCACGGCGTGCCCCGACGAGCGCACCTCGCCGATGAGCGCCTCGAGCGCCGCGGCGAACGTGTCCTCGTCGCCGGAGCTCAGCGCCTCGTCGAGCACCGCGTCGAGCGTCTCGAGCCGCGCCACCCCGTCCTCGCCGAGCTCGTACTGGCCCTCCTCGAGCACGCGGACGATCACGACGCCGCCCCCGGGTCAAGGCTGAACAGGTCGGCGGGCGGCGGCGCCGGAGCGACCGGCTCGCCGTCCGCGGGCTCCTCCTCGACGGTCTCCGCGTCCGTGGTCTCGGCGGCGGGCGCGGCGCCCGCGGCTGGAGCCGCGCCGAGCGCACCCGTCGCCGGCGCGCCGGAGCCGACGGCCGGCGCGCTCTGCGCCTTCAGCTGGGCGAGCTCGAGCTCGACCTGGGAGGAGCGGCTGCCCTTGTCGAGCTCGGCCTGGAGCGGGTCCGTCGACCCCGTGATGTCGTTCAGGGCGCCGGACGCGAGCAGCTCGTCGACCGCCCCGGCGCGCGCCTGCATGTTCGCGATCTTCTCCTGCGCGCGCTCCATCGCGAGCCCGGTGTCGCTCATCGACTCGGAGATGCCCGACACGGCCTCGCCGATCTTCGTCTGCGCCTGGGCGGCGGTGTAGGAGGCCTTCAGCGTCTCCTTCTGCGTGCGGAAGGCCTCGACGCGCGTCTGGAGCTGCTGGGTCGTCGCGACGAGGCGCTCCTCCTGGCTCACGAGCTGCTCGTGCTGGGTCTTCAACCCCTCGAGCTGGCCCGCGATGCCCGCGCGGCGGCCCAGCGCTTCCCGCGCGAGGTCCTCCCGGTTCTGGGCGATGGCCTGGCGCGCCTGCTCCTGGAGCTTCGTGGCGCTGGACTGGAGCTGCTGGGCCTGTAGCTCGATGCGCTTGCGGGCCGTCGCGACGTCCGCGACCCCCTTGCGGACCTGCTGGAGCTGCTCGAGCTGCTTCTCGTAGGAGAGGTCGAGCGTCTCGCGCGGGTCCTCCGCCTTGTCCAGGACCTTGTTCGCCTTCGCCTGCACGATCCCAGACAGGCGCTTCATGACGCTCATCGACCGCCCCTTTCCTCTCCCGACGCCCGGATCGCCATCGGCCCGCGGAGCTGCCGCCCCGGTGCCGCTCGCGGCCGATCCGCGTCCGTCGCCTGCACAAGGAGCATATGCGCCGGCTCGCGCGACCGGGACCTCGGGTCGCGCGACGACGGTAGCGTCGTGGCATGGCGACCTCACTCTGCCTCCTCACCGTCCACGCGCACCCCGACGACGAGGCGTCGAAGGGCGCGGGCACCGTCGCGCGCTACCGGGCCGAGGGCGTCCGCACGGTGCTCGTGACCTGCACCGGCGGCGAGGAGGGGGACATCTTGAACCCCTCGATGGACACGCCCGAGGTGCGCGCGGACCTCGCCGGCGTGCGCCGCCGCGAGCTCGGCCGCGCGGCCGAGGTCATCGGCTACGACGTCGTCGAGCTGCTCGGCTACCGGGACTCGGGCATGCCGGACAGCCCGGCGAACGCCGACCCGCGCTCGTTTGCTCGCGCCCCGATCGACGAGGCCGTCGGCCGCCTCGTCGCGATCGTCCGCCGCGAGCGGCCCGACGTGGTCGTCGCGTACGGCGACGACCAGCGCGGCTACCCGCACCCGGACCACCTGCGGGCGCACGAGATCGCGGTCGCGGCGTTCGACGCGGCGGGCTCGCCGGACCGGTTCCCGGACGCGGGCCCGCCCCACCAGCCGCTCAAGCTCTACTACGGGGGCTTCAACCGCGAGCACGTGATCGCCCGCCACGAGAAGTTCGTCGAGCTCGGCCTCGAGTCGCCGTACACGCAGCGGATCGCCGACGGCTGGCTCGACCGGATGCCCGCGGCGGAGACGACGACCGTGGTCGACCTCGCGGGCTTCGAGCACGTGCGCCAGGCGGCGCTGCTCGCGCACGCGACCCAGGTCGACCCCGGCTCCCCGTTCTGGTTCGGCCTTCCCGACGAGGTCGAGCGGTCCGTGTACACCGCGGACCACTACGTGCTCGCGCGCAGCGTCGTGGACACCGAGCTGCCGGAACGGGACCTCTTCGCCGGCGTGCGCGACCGCGCGGGCTCGTCGTCCGAGGCAGGCGCCTCGCGCGCACGGTAGCGTGCAGCGAAGCTCGAGAACCGCAAAGGATCGGTGTCGATGGCGAAGTGGCTCACCCAGGAGTGGCTGGACGAGAGCACGAAGCTCGCGGCCGGGCAGCCCGAGCGCCCGGGGGCGACCGCCCGGCTGCAGTACGTGATCACCGACGGGCCGGACGGCGACGTCAGCTACTACTGGGTCGTCGTCGACGGCCGCCTCGTCGAGAACCGCCTCGGCGAGCTCGTCGACGCCGAGGTCACGCTCACCGAGACCCACGACGACGCGATGGCGATCCAGCGCGGCGAGCTCGACGCCAACCTCGCGTTCATGCAGGGCAGGATCAAGGTCGGCGGGGACGTCGCGAAGCTCATGGCCCTGCTGCCGATCACGACGTCGCCCGAGTTCGAGGAGTTCAACGCGGCGGTGCTCGCGATCACCGAGTTCTGAGGCCGGCGGCGATCTCGATGGCCGGGCCGGACGCCGGCCCGCGGCGGATCCCGACCTACGTCGTCGCGGGCGACCCGATCTCGCGTGCGGGCCTCGCGACGCAGCTGCGCGGCAGGCACGACCTCGCCGTCGTCGACGACGTGGAGCGCGCCGCCGTCGCGGTCCTCGTCGCGGACGCGGTGGACGAGGCCGCGGCACAGGCGGTGCGGGCGCTGCGCGGGCGCGGCCTGCTCGACGTGCTCGTCGTCGCGACGGCGATCGACGACCGGGGCGTGAGGCGGGCTGCCGAGGCCGGGGCGTGCGCGGTCCTGAGGCGCGTCGACGCGTCCCCGGAGAAGCTCGCCGCGGTCGTCGTGTCGGCGGTGAACGGTCACGGTGGGCCCCCACCGGACCTGCTCTGCTCGGCGCCGCCGGAGGTCGGGCGCCCCCTCCAGGATCCGCACCAGAGAGGCGACGCTCCTGCGAGGGGCTTCAGCGAGCGGGAGGTCGAGGTGCTCCGGCTCGTCGCCGACGGGCTCGACACCGCCGAGATCGCAAGCCGGATCGCCTGCTCGGAGCGTACGGTGAAGAACGTGATCCACGACGTCACGGCCCGCTACGGGCTGCGCAACCGCTGCCACGCGGTCGCGTACGCGTTGCGCGCGGGCGTCATATGAGCAGCCCCGGTCCCGGCCGCGCTCCTGGTGGCGGGCGAAGCCCGAGTGCGAGGGCCGCCGGCCGCGGCCGGGTCGGGCCGCCCCTCGCGCGGGCGCGCCTCGTCCTGCGCCGGGGTGCGGCTCAGCCCGCGGAGCGCGCGCCCGCGGACCGGCGCCGGAGCGCGGGTTCCGCGATCGCGGGCGGGACGTACCCGTCGTCGGGCGCGCTCAACGTCGTGCCCGGGGCGACGATCGAGTCGATCCGGTCGAGCGTCTCGTCGTCGAGCTCGACCGAGGCGCCGGCGAGGACGTCCTCGAGGTGCGCCATCGTGCGTGGGCCGATGATCGCCGAGGTCACGGCGGGATGGGCGACGCTGAAGGCCATGGCGAGATGGGTGAGCGAGAGCCCCGCGTCCCGCGCGACCTGCTCGAGGTCGCCGACGAGCTCGAGCTTGCGCCGGTTGCCCGGGAGCGAGAGGTCGAAGCGGACCGGCAGGCGCCGCGCGCGACCGCTCCCGAGGTCGACGTCGCCCTCGGTTCGGTACCTGCCCGCGAGCCAGCCCGCGGCGAGCGGGCTCCAGACGATCACGCCCATCCCGTGGCGCGCGCACGTCGGCAGCACCGCGGCCTCCGCGCCGCGCACGAACATCGAGTACGGGGGCTGCTCGCAGCGGAATCGCTCGAGGCCGCGCCGGTCCGCCGCCCACTGTGCCTCGACGATGAGCTCGGCGGGGAACGTCGAGCTCCCGATCGCGCGCACCTTGCCCTGGTGGACGAGGTCCGTGAGCGCCGAGAGCGTCTCCTCGACGTCCGTGTCCGGGTCGGGCCGGTGGATCTGGTAGAGGTCGAGGTGGTCGGTGCGGAGCCGCCGCAGGCTCGCCTCGACCTCGCGGACGATCCAGCGCCGGGAGTTCCCCCGCTCGTTCGGGTCGTCGCCCATCGCCCCGTGGACCTTCGACGCGAGCACGACGCCGTCGCGCCGCTTCGCGAGCGCCCGGCCGACGATCTCCTCGGACTCGCCGCTCGAGTAGACGTCGGCGGTGTCGACGAAGTTGACCCCCGCGTCGAGCGCGGCGTGGACGATCCGCACGCACTCGTCGGCGTCGGTGTTGCCCCACTGGCCGAACATCATCGCCCCGAGGCAGTACGTGGAGACCTTCATCCCGGTGGAGCCGAGCGTGCGGTAGCGCATGGCCCCACCCTACCCAGCGCGCGGCGGGCATGGCCGGTGGCGTCCCGGCCCCGCGGCCGCGCCGCGGACGTGGCGGCCCCGCGGCCGCGCCGCGGACGTGGCGGCGCGCCCGGCGGGGCGGACCACTACGATCGCGTCGTGGTCAACCGAAGGCGCCGCTCCTCGGCGGGGTCGCGCTGATGGCACTCGCGATCGTCCATCTCTCCGACCTCGTCCGCAGCCCGCTGCTCGACGGGAACGGGGAGCGGGTCGGGCGCGTCGTCGACGTCATCGTCCGCCCCGGCGGTGAGTCCCATCCCCGGGTCACCGGCCTCGTCGCCGCGATCGGCGGGCGAGAGCTGTTCGTGCCCATCTGGCGCGTGTCGGAGCTCGCGGTGGGGGGCACGCGCCTCGAGGGCGAGACCGTGAACCTCGGCCGCTTCGAGCGCCGGCCCGGCGAGCTGCTGCTCGCACGCGACCTGTCGTCGCGCCACCTGATCAACGTCGTCGGCGCACGGCTCATCCGGGCCAATGAGATCGAGCTCGCCTGCGTCGAGGCGGAGTGGCGCGTCGTCGGCGTCGACCCGACGAGCCGCGGCGTCGTCCGGCGGCTGCTCCCGCGCGCGCTCGCTCGCCGGATCGGCCCCGGCCCGATCGTCGACTGGGAGAGCATCGAGCCCTTCGTCGCCCACGTGCCGACCGCGCGCATGCGCATCCCGTACCGCAAGCTCGCGCGGCTGCGCCCGGCGCAGATCGCCGACCTCGTCGAGGCGGCGTCGCACGAGGAGGGCGAGGAGATCATCGAGGCGGTCGGCCAGGACCACGAGCTCGAGGCGGACGTGTTCGAGGAGCTCGACTCCGACCACCAGCGCGAGTTCCTCGCCGCGCGCTCGGACGACGACGCGGCGCGTCTGCTCGCGACCATGGCCCCCGACGACGCCGCGGACCTCATCGCGGACCTCGACCAGGACCGGCGGATGCCGGTGCTCGAGGCACTGCCCGCGAAGCAGCAGGCGAAGGTGCGTGCGCTGCTCAGCTACCATCCGGAGACGGCCGGCGGCCTCATGAGCCCGGACTTCCTCGTGCTCGCGGAGTCGACGACCGTCGCGGGGTCGCTGGACGCGGTGCGCGCGAGCGAGGCGCCGCCGGAGGCGCTCTCGACGATCTTCGTGAGCGACGCGGACGGCCGTCTCGTCGGCACGGTGTCCGTGGTGCGGCTCGTGAAGGCGGACCCGCAGGACACGCTCGAGTCCGTCGCGGAGCGCGACCCGGTGACCGTGCGGCCCGATGCGGACCTGCACGCGATCGTGAGGAAGATGTCCGACTTCAACCTCGCGGCGTCGCCGGTCGTCGACCACGACCACAAGATGCTCGGCGTCGTGACCGTCGACGACGTCCTCGAGCTCCTCATGCCGACCGGCTGGCGCCGCGACTTCGGGATGACCGCCGCGCAGGAGTAGGCGCGGGCGCCCACCGAGGTGGAGCGTGCCGGTCGGCGGCGGTAGCATTGGCGGGCAAGCAGTCGCACCTCGTTCGGTGAGGCGGCTCGTCGGACACAGGCCACTGACCCCACCTGTCGAGAGACACTCCGGGTCAGACCAGGCCACCCCGGACGAAGGGGTGGTCCAAAGTGGCTGGACCGGGCGACGCCCGTTCCTACGCCGACGGGCGCCAAAGCTCTGACGAGAGAGGTGCGCCGTGGCGCGAGCCGCGGCGGGTCCGTCGCCCGGCGGACGCCACCTCGCTCGGAGGTGCGCCTGGTCGGCGGGCAGGCGGAGGAGGGACCCTGAGCGCGGAACGTCGGTTACCCGACCAAACGAGCGCACGCACCGTGCGTGAGGTGATCTGACGGCGCGGTCCGGCCGACGCTGACCCCCTCGGGCGTGCGCGCACCCTGCCACGCATGCCGCACCGCCCGATCCGAGGGGAGGTCACCCGATCATGGCCGAGAACGTCCACGCCAGCACGCAGCCGCCAGCGTCCGACCGTGGCGCGGTGCTCGACGAGGCGCACCTCGGCGACATCGAGGGGGCGTTCGGCACGATCCGCGCGGGCGACATCGCCTCTCGCCGATCCCTCGGCGCGCGGCTGCTCACGCTGCTCGCGATCGTCGGTCCGGGCCTCATCGTGATGGTCGGTGACAACGACGCGGGCGGCGTCGCGACGTACTCCCAGGCGGGGCAGAACTTCGGCGTCAGCCTGCTCTGGACGCTCCCGCTGCTCATCCCCGTGCTCGTCGTGAACCAGGAGATGGTCGTCCGCCTCGGCGCCGTGACCGGCGTCGGCCACGCCCGCCTCATCAACGAGCGGTTCGGTAAGTTCTGGGGAGCGTTCTCGGTCGGCGACCTGTTCCTCTTGAACTTCCTCACGATCGTGACCGAGTTCATCGGGGTGAGCCTCGCGCTCGGCTACTTCGGCGTCAGCAGCTACATCTCCGTGCCGGTCGCCGCGGTCGCGCTCATCGCGATGACGGCGACGGGGAGCTTCCGGCGGTGGGAGCGGTTCATGCTCCTGTTCGTCGTCGCGAACTTCGCCGTCATCCCGCTGCTCGTCTTCAGCCACCCGCACCTCGCGCCCATGGTCCACGGCTTCTTCGTCCCCGGTGTCAAAGGTGGCGTGTCGTCGACGGCCGTGCTGCTCATCATCGCGATCGTCGGCACGACCGTCGCGCCGTGGCAGCTGTTCTTCCAGCAGTCGAACATCGTCGACAAGCGGATCACCCCGCGCTACATCGGCTACGAGCGCGCGGACACGGTCATCGGCTCGCTCGTGACCGTGTTCGCGGCGACGCTCATCGTCGCGACCGCGGCGTTCGCGTTCGAGGGGACGCCGCTCGCGGGCAGGTTCCACAACGCGGGCTCGGTCGCCCGCGGGCTCGAGCACTACCTCGGGAACGGCGCGGGCGCCATCTTCGCGGTCGTGCTCCTCAACGCGTCGATCATCGGCGCGGCCGCGGTGACGCTCGCGACGAGCTACGCGTTCGGCGACGTCTTCGGCATGAAGCACTCGCTCCACCGGGGGTTCGCGGACGCGAAGGAGTTCTACGCGAGCTTCTCGGTGCTCGTCGGGCTCGCCGCGGGCGTCGTGCTCCTGCCGCACGCGCCGCTCGGGCTCATCACGACCTCGGTGCAGGCCCTCGCGGGCGTCCTGCTGCCGAGCGCGACGGTCTTCCTGCTGCTGCTGTGCAACGACAAGGCAGTCCTCGGGCCCTGGGTGAACGCCTTGTGGCTCAACGTCCTCGCGGGCCTCGTCGTCGCGGTCCTCGTCGCGCTCTCGCTCGCGCTCATGGCGACGACCGTGTTCCCGGGCGTCGCGGTCAGTGCGCTCGTGGACGGTCTCGGCGTCGCGCTGGGCGCGTGCGTCGCGGTCGCGGCCGTCGTCGGCGTGCGCGCGCGTCGCGCGGCTCCCGAGCCGGACACGGGCGAGCCGCTGCCGCGCGACACGTGGCGGATGCCGTCGCTCGCGCTGCTCGAGCGGCCACGCTGGTCACGGGGTCGCCGCTGGTCGATGGTGACGATGCGCGTCTACCTCGTCGTCGCGGTCGTGCTCCTGCTCGTGAAGGCCGTCCAGCTCGGGACGGGCCACCACTGAACGCGGGAGCCGGGCCGCGACGGGCGGGCGACGCAGCGAGCCTTCGCGTCGCGTTCCTCGTCTACCGGGGCAATCCGCACTGCGGCGGGCAGGGCGTGTACACGCGGCACCTGACGCGCGAGCTCACGGCGCTCGGCCACCGCGTGACCGTCTTCTCCGGGCAGCCCTACCCGAGGCTCGTCGACGGCGTCGACCTCGTGCGCGTGCCGAGCCTCGACCTCTACCGGGAGCCGGAGCCGTTCCGGCGCCCCCGGGCGCGCGAGATCGAGACGTCGCTCGACGCGCTCGAGCTCGCGACGATGCTCACCGGCGGCTTCCCCGAGCCCCGCACGTTCTCGCTGCGCGCGGCCCGCCTCCTCGCGCCGCGCCGCGCGGAGTTCGACCTCGTCCACGACGACCAGAGCCTCGGGACGGGTCTGCTCGGGCTGCTCGGCACCGGCTGGCCCGTCGTCGCGTCGATCCACCACCCGGTCGAGGTCGACCGGGACCTCGACCTCGCGCACGCGCCGGGCCTCGCCCGGCGCGTGCAGCTCCGGCGCTGGTACGGGTTCTCGGCGATGCAGGCGCGCGTCGCCCGCCGCCTCCCCGGGATCCTCACGGTGTCGCGCTCGTCTCGCGACGACATCGTCGCCCGGCTCGGCGTCGACCCCCGGCGCGTCGCGGTCGTGCCGGTCGGCGTCGACCCCCGGCTGCACCGGCCGGTTCCGGGGATCGCGCGGGAGCCCGGCCTGCTCATGACCACCGCGAGCGCGGACGTGCCCATGAAGGGGCTCGCCCCGCTTCTCGAGGCGCTCGCGAAGGTGCGCACGGACCACCCCGAGGCGCGTCTCGTGGTCGTCGGCCGGCTGCGCGAGAAGAGCCCGGTCGCGTCCGTGCTCGCCCGGCTCGGCCTCGAGGGCGCGGTCGAGTTCGTCGCGGGCGACAGCGACGAGGAGCTCGTCGTGCGCTACGCGCGCGCGAGCGTGGCGGTCGTGCCCTCCCTCTACGAGGGGTTCTCGCTCCCCGCCGCGGAGGCGATGGCGTGCGGCGTCCCGCTCGTCGCGACGAGCGGCGGGGCGATCCCCGAGGTCGCGGGCGAGGACGGCAAGACCGCGCTCGTCGTGCCGCCCGGGGACCCGGAAGCGCTCGCCGCCTCGATCCGCAGGCTCCTCGACGACCCCGACCTCGCGGCGCGCATCGGCGCGGCGGGCCGCGAGCGCGTCCTCGAGCGCTTCACCTGGCACGCGACCGCGATCGGGACCGTGGAGCGCTACGCGGCGCTGCTCGACGCACGTCGCGCCGGCGCGGTCCGGCGCGCGCCGTGCTGACCGTCGACATGCGCCGTGCCCGGATCGGGCCGGGCGTGCGCGTGCTCGACCTCGGGTGCGGCGCCGGGCGCCACGCGTACGCTGCGCTCCGGTCGGGCGCCGACGTCGTCGCGCTCGACGCCGACGCCGCCGAGTGCCGCACGGTCGCGGGCACGCTCGGCGCGATGCGGTCGGCCGGCGAGATCGGCACCTGCGCGCGCTCCGCGGTGATGCGGGGCGACGCGCTCCGGCTGCCGTTCGCCGACGAGACCTTCGACCGCGTGGTCGCGGCCGAGGTGCTCGAGCACCTGCGCGACGACCGGGGGGCGATGGCGGAGCTCGCCCGGGTGCTCCGGCCGGGGGGGATCCTCGCGGTGAGCGTGCCCCGCTACTGGCCGGAGGTCGTCAACTGGGCGCTGTCGAGCGAGTACCACTCGGTGCCCGGCGGTCACGTCCGGATCTACCGGCGCTCGCAGCTCCGGCGCCGCCTTTGCTCGGTCGGCCTGCGCCCGGTCGGCTCCCACCACGCGCACGCGCTCCACTCGCCGTACTGGTGGCTGCGCTGCCTCGTCGGCGTCGGACGCGACGACCACCCGCTCGTCGCGGTCTACCACCGGCTCCTCGTGTGGGACATCGTGAAGGGGCCGCGCTCGACACGGGCCGCGGAGCGGCTCCTGCGGCCCGTGCTCGGCAAGAGCCGCGTGGTCTACTTCCGGCGTGCCGGCGCGCCGGGCGACGCGCCCGCGCGCACCGCGACGTGAGCGACGCGGCGCGCGCCCCGCAGGACGCGTACCTCGCGGCGGAGATCGACGCGACGGCGGCCACGATCGAGGCCGTGCAGCGACACGACGGCATGATCCCCTGGTTCGACGGAGGCCACGCGGACCCGTGGAACCACGTCGAGGCCGCGATGGCGCTGACCGCGACCGGGCGCCGGGCGGCGGCGGAGCGCGCGTACGAGTGGCTGCGGTCGACCCAGCGCGCCGACGGCGCGTGGCACGCGTACTACGGCCCCTCGGGCGAGGTCGAGGAGCCGAGGCTCGACACGAACGTCACCGCGTACGTCGCGGCCGGCGTCCGTCACCACCACCTCGCGACCGGCGACACCACGTTCCTCGAAGAGATGTGGCCGGTCGTGGAGCGCTCGGTCGACTTCGCGCTCGCCTGGCAGCGCCCGTCGGGCGAGGTCGTGTGGGCGGTCGACCCCGACGGCGTACCGGGCGCGTTCGCGCTGCTCGCGGCGAGCTCGTCCCTGTGCACGAGCGTCGGCGCCGCGATCGGGTGCGCGGAGGCGCTCGGCCTCGAGCGGCCCGCGTGGCGGCGCGCGCTTCTCCGCCTCGTGGACGCCGTCGCGACGCGCCCGTGGTCGTTCGCCCCGAAGGGCGAGTACGCGATGGACTGGTACTACCCGGTGCTCTGCGGCGCGGTCCAGGGCCACGCGGGAGCGGCCCGGATCGAGCGCGGCTGGGGGCGCTTCGTCGTCCCCGGCCGCGGGGTGCGCTGCCGGAGCGACCGGTCGTGGGTCACGACCGCGGAGACCGCGGAGTGCGCGATCGCCTGCGCGCGCGCCGGCAGGACCGGGGACGCGACCGAGCTGCTCTCCTGGACGAGGGGGCAACGGCAGCCGGACGGCACGTACGCGACCGGCCTCGTCCACCCCGGCCGCTCGGAGTACCCCGCGGGCGAGCGGACGACGTACTCGGCCGCCGCGGTCGTGCTCGCCGCGGACGTGCTC
>DAHUXW010000158.1 GCA_027306925.1 Acidimicrobiaceae bacterium
ACGCCGAGGCGGCCGCGACCCCGAACGCCGAGGCGACCACGACCGCGGCCGCACGAGCGGTCGCGCGGTGGCGCGAACCGCGAGCTCCCACACGGGTCATGGCGCGCGCCGTCGCATCCCCGCCATCGTTGCACCGCGCCCATTCGTGCGCGCCGCGATCGGCCGGGGCGCGGCCCGCCGAGGCGGTCGCCGTCACACGCGCCGCGCCGTCGCAGGTCATATCGTCCCACGATGCTCCGGCCCCGCGAGGCGGCGGGCGGGCGATGGTAGATTCGCCCGGTGCTCCGGCGATGCACCCTTCGATGAAGCGTCACCGGGTGGCGCGTCGTGGGCCGGCTCGCTGGGCGGTCCGGGCGGTGGTCGTCGCGTCCTCGGCGCTCGTGGCGCTCCCGACGTCGGCCCCGGTAGCCCGTGCCGAGCCGCTGCGAGGACCCGCGCACGCCGTGGCGGTCGCGCGCACGGCTCGCCGGGTCGTGAACGGCCTGGACCTGTCGAAGCTCGGGTCGCTCGAGAACTACGCCGCAGCGCTGACCCTCGACGGCCGGGCGAGCATCGCCTACCGGGTGCACTCCCCGGTCGACTGGGAGACCCTCACGGGCTCGACCGTCGTGTCGATCGACCGGGGTGGCTCGCAGTACGAGCGGGTGCCGCACATCTCGGGGTCGACGCTCGTCTACCGATGGAAGCGCACCGGGCCCGCTACCTTGTATGCCGCGGTCGGCTACGCGAGCTACGCGCGCGGCTTCGCGGCGCTCACGCACGTGGCGGGCAGCCGGCTCGTGCGCGGCCGCACGTGCCGCCAGGCGGGGTCGGCGGGCCACCTCTGGTCGTTCTCCGCGCGCGCTCCCGGCGCGGTCTATCCGCACGTGTCGGCGTGCGTGGCCGATTCTTCGGGCGCGCTGCTCACCTACGTCGACTTGCCGCTCCAGCGATTCGCGGTCACGAGCGTGGGGCGCACGGGTGTGATCGTCGTCCCCTGACCGTTGGCGACGACGCCGATCGTGCGACGGATCGCAGCCCGGGGACGCTATCGTCACCGCACCAGCCGATGACCGTGGAGCGGTTCGTGAGCGCACCCGAGAGCCAGTCGGCCGAGCGACCGCGCCCGGACAGCGCGCTCTCGATCTTCGTGAAGAGCTACGCGCCCGACGCGCGGCTCGTCGCGCGGCTCGTCGCCTCGGCGGCGCGGTTCAACGTCGACGCGATCCCGACGGTGCTCGCGGTCCCCGACGACGAGGTCGCGGAGTTCTCGTCGCTGGTGGGCGGCGCGACGACCACGGTCGTCCCCGAGTCGAGCCTCGGTGCGCCGACCGTGACCGAGAAGATCCGCGGCTACGAGGTCGGCTACATCCAGCAGCAGCTCGCGAAGCTCTCGATCCACCGGCTCGGCGTCGCGCGCAACTATTTCGTGCTCGACAGCGACTCGATGTTCATCCGCCCCTTCTCGCTCGCCGACTTCCTCGACGGAGAAGGACGCCCGTTCACCGTGCTGACCCAGGACAAGGACCAGCTGACCGACCCCGGGTACGCGAGGTTCGCAGCGCTTCGCGCCCCGATGGTCGAGCGGATCGCAGACTACCTGTCGCTGCCCGCGCAGCCGCGTGCGACGTCGCACAACAACACCGTGCTGTCCGCGGCAGTGCTCGAGTCCTTCGAGCACTGGCGCGACGAGCGCGGGCTGTCGTTGATCGACCTCATGGAGATCGCGCCGCTCGAGTACTCCTGGTACAACTTCTACCTCCAGCGCCACCACCCCGACCTGGTCGTCCCGATCGAGCCGCTCGTGCGGATGATCCACACCCGCGGCGAGTTCCGCTCGCTCGTCCGTCAGGGCGTGACGACGAAGTCACTCAGCCGGTCCTACATCGGCGTGTGCATCAACTCCGGCTGGGCGGGGCGCAGCCAGCGTCGGGTGCTCGCGAAGCTCGAGCGCGGCTCGGCAGCCGCACGCGTGCGCGTGCGCGTGGACGCGCGCAGGTACGCGCTCCACCAGGAGATCGAGTTCTTCAAGCGGGCGCGTGCGCGCGAGGCAGACGGGCGGCACCGCCGGCCGTAGGGCGCACCCGGACTGCGGGCGCGGGGCCCGCTCGGCCGCACGCGATCAGCCGGCGACGTCGAATCGCAGCACGTAGCGAGCGACCGGGGCCGCGCCGCGCTGCGGCGGCGTCTCGTCGAGCTCGAGCGCCGTGCGCCCGTCCCCGACGGCCCGGAGCACCCACCGGCTCTCGTAGGGGGCTCCGACCACGCCCGGGTCGTGCGGAAGAGGGACCACCGACGTCGAGACGATCCGCGCGACCGTGCCCGCCGGTGCGCGTGCGACCCGCCACGAGTAGCCGCACGACGTGCAGGTCCGCAGCGCGACGGTCGTCCGCTCACCACGTGTCAGGTACACGAGGCGCCCGGCGTCGAGCTCGGTGAGCCGGGTCGGCGCAGTCGCCGGGGTCCGGACGTCGACGACGAGCCGCGGGGGCGCCTCGAGCACGAAGACGTGCGTGCTCGTGTGCTCCCACAGTCCGACGCCGAAGGAGAGCACGTTCTCGAAGTCGCCCGCCTGCACGACCGAGCGCACGACCGGGAGGTCGACGCGCCCCGGTAGCGCGCCCGCGTACGTCCGCGCCCCGGCGGCCGTGTGCGCGGTCGCCTGGCGGAAGACCACTCGCAGGAAGGCCCTGCCGCCGAGGGCGAGGGGGCGCCCCGAGGGGTCGGCGGTCACGCGCGCCACCGGGGCGACCGAGTGGACCGCGGGCAGCGAGCCGGCGAACTCGAAGACGATCCGGTCGTAGCCGCGGTGTGCGGCGACGCGCACCGCGGCGAGCCGCGGCACCGCGGGCGCCACGAGCCGCTCCGCTCCGGTCGCTCGCGCGGCTCCCGACGCGGGCGGGAGGGCGCTCGCGAGCGCGCCGACGCCGGTTGCGACGGACAGCGCGAGCGCGGCGACCCGGGCGCGCACCGTGACCTCAGGCGAGACTGCGGCGGAAGCGCGCCGCCGCGAGCGCGAGGGAGCCGGCGGCGAACGCGGCGAACGCGGCGAACGCGGCGAGCACGCCGAGCACCGTCGTGACGTCGGGAAGCGTGCCGTGGCGCGCGAGGAGCGTGGTCCACGCGTCGACCGCCCACGCCTGAGGGGTGAGGTGCCCGACGGTGCGCATCGCGTGGCTCGCGATCGGCAGCGGCCGCATGCACCCGCCGAGCATCCCGAACGCGATGCCGATCGTCGGGCCACGCGCGCCGGCCTGCTGCGGCGTCCGGTAGAGCGTGCCGGCGAGGACTCCGGCACCCGCGCCGACGAGCGACCAGACGAGGACGAGCAGCGTCGCCGCGAGCGGGCCGCCCCAGGAGACGCCGAATGCCGCGGCGCCGACGAGCACGATGAGCGCGGCCTGCGCGAGCGCGAGGTTCGCGGCGAAGTCACCGCCGAGCCGAGCGGTCGTGAAGCGGGCGGCCGCGACGCGTGCCGAGAACTGCGACACCGCGGCCTGCACGGCCGTCGCCGCAGCCCGCTGGGTGCTGTTCGCACGCTCGGCGACGACCCCGACCTCGACCGGTCCGGAGGCGGCGACCTCGCGCCCGAACGACGACGGGATCACGAGGACGGGAAGGGCGACCATGAAGAACAGCGCCGCGCGGTCCCGAGCGAGGCGCCGGAGCGAGAGCCCCGTGATCCGAAGCGCGCTCATGGCCTCACCGCTCGCCGGGCGAGGAGAAGCCCCGCGACGCCGACGCCGGCCGCGAACGCGAGGATCTCGAGCACCGGGACCACGACCGTCGCGACGCCACCGCCGGTCGTCGCGAGGTCCGTGTAGCCGCGAAGTGCCCAGTCGTTGGGCGTGGACAGCGCGAGGCGCCGGAGCGGCGGTGGGGCGACGGAGACGAGCACGAAGTTTCCGCCGAGCAGCGCGAGGCAGATCACGACGATCGACGAGACCGTCTCAGCTCGGCGCTCGGTCCGAGCGACTCCGACGACGAGCGCGGCGAACGCGACGACCGACAGCACCGTCGCGAGCGAGAGGAGGATCGCGCCGAGCGCGGTCGCAGATGCGGTCCGCCTCCTCCATGTAGTGCGTCGTGCACGGGACCACCATGCCCTGCCCGGCGAACGTGCGGACGCGCTCGAGCATCGCGAACCGGCTCTGCGGGTCGACGCGGACCGTCGGTTCGTCGAGCACGAGGGGCCCGGGATGGTGCAGCAGCCTCGCCGCCATGTCGAGCCGCCGCTTCATCCCGCCCGAGTAGGAGCCGACCCGCTCGCGGGCACGGTCCGTGAGATCGGTCAGCTCGAGCGCTTCGGCAACGCGCTCGTGCAGCACGCCGCCGGACAGCCCGTAGAGGCTCCCGAGGAAGCGCAGGTTCTCGCTCGCCGTGAGGTCCGGGCACAGTGCGACGTCCTTGGGCACGTAGCCGACGAGCCGCCGGGCGCGGGCCGACGTCGCTTGCTCGCCCGCGACGTGCACGGTGCCACGGTCGGGGGCGGTGAGCCCGCAGACCAACTCGATGGTCGGCGTCGTGCCCGCGCCGTTCGGGCCGGGCAGACCGTAGACGTCGCCGGCGGCCGCCGACAGGCTGACGCCCTCGACCGCGACGCGGTCGCCCAAGGGGCGAGTCAGGCCCTCGCGGCGGAGCAGCGGGCCGGCCACCGCCGGGTCGCGCACGGGCGCGGCGAGCCCGATCACGACGAGGTCCCGACGACCGCACCCGCGCGGTCCGGCGCCGGTGCCGGCGGCCCGACGGGAAGGCTTCCCGGGTCCGTGCCGCCGGGGTCGAAGCGGAACGGCGGGTACTCGTCGCGCATCAGGGCCGCGTAGGCGAGCACGCGAAAGCACCAGCGGTTCATGCCCATGACGAAGTCGAAGATCGACCGTGGGTAGGTGCCCCGCACCGCGAGCACGACCGCGGCGACGAGCGCGAGGAGCGCGATGAGCCCGCCGCTCCCGGCGAGACGGCCCGCGCCGTTCCAGCCGAGCCCGAAGCCTCCGGCGAAGAACCCGACGACGACGTAGTGGGGGAGCGCGAGCAGCCACCACTTCACGAGGACGAGGCCTCGCGAGAGGTGCTCCGGGTAGTCGACCTCGAGCTCGGCCGGGTAGCCGTCGACCGGCCGCAGACTGAACGGCGGGTAGCGGTCCGTGGCGAACGCGCTCGTCGCGTAGAACGAGACGCGCCACGTCCAGCGCATGACGCCGAGGTTGAAGTCGAAGATCCCCCTCGGGTAGCGGCCGGTGAACAGGATCGCGACACTTGCGACCGCCGTGAGCACGCTGAACGCGAGCCACAGGAACGCGAGCACGACGACGTGCGGGATGAGAAGGACGCACTTCACGATCCAAAGCCACCGGCTCAGGTCCGGGTCGATGCGCCCGTCGAGCCGTACCGGGTACGAACTCCGCTCGGCTTCCATCGCCGTCCACCTCCCGCCGCGACCCGGTCCGGGGGAACACCGGAGCATGCGCGCCGCGGTTCCATCCGCATCTAAATGCACATGGCATGCCAGTGGTAGGGCCGAACGGCATCCGCGCCGCGACGGCCGGCACGAGCGACATGGCGGCTCGCACGACGGCGACCGCCCGCGCGCCCGCGGGCGGTCGCCGGCAGTTGGGGCGAAGGACCCTGGCGCGTCGTGGCCGAGCGTCCGATCGTGGTGGGCGGGTTGCCGTCGTGAGGTCGTCCCGCCCGGACGTGTCGTCGGCGGCGAGAGCTCGGGGGTCGACGATGAACAAGCTGATCCGTCTCGCCGGTGTCGCCGCCGTCCTCGCGAGCGTCGCAGTGCCGGGCGCGTCGGCGTCGGAGAGGCACGCGGCCGCGGTCCCCTCGGTCCTCACCTGCGCGGGCCACACGGTCGTGAAGCCCACGAGCTACGTGCTCGCGTGCGCGGACGCGAACGCGTACTTCGAGTCGATCCACTGGAAGACCTGGGGGTCGACGTCGGCGACCGCGAGCGCCACGTTCGTCCAGAACGACTGCGCGCCGACGTGCGTCGCGGGGAAGTTCGTGAAGTACCCCGCGCAGCTCACGCTCGCCGCGCCCGTGCGCACGACGCACGGTCTCCTGTTCGGCACGATCCGCTATCGCTACACGGTGTCGGCGTCGACGACGCTCCCGTTGAGGACGTTGTCCGAGGTGTCGACGCCGGCGACGAGACCGAAGTGCTCGACGGACCCGGAGGTGGCCGCCGCGTACGTCATCCCTCCGCCCCCGTTCTCGGTCCGTTCACTGGTCGTGCAGCGCACCGCGATGCCCGTCTCGGAGCCGAAGGGCAGAGGACCGGAGTACAAGCGCCTCTACCGGGTCGTCTTTTCGGTCGTACGCGGCAACGCGGTGCTCCCCGCCGGGCACCGCTTCACGCAGTTCGCCTACGTGGGGCGCGCGTCCACGAGCGCGAAGTGGTGCTTCGTGAAGGGCGGGTCGGGCCCGTGAACCGCTGGCGGCAATGAGGCTGCACGCATGGTGCACATTGCATCGCCAATTCGGGACGAAGGGCACTGTCGCGGCGTCGCACGAGTCGAAATTGATGGTCGTGTCCCCTCGGCGCAGGTGCCGGAGCCGTATCTCGTCGGCCTCCAAACCGGCTCGGAGCACGTCGCCGGACCGGTCGGTGCACCTCGCGGAGGGCCATGAGGAAAGGTGAGGTGCAAGATGCTGCTCCGGAAGCTTCGTGGTCTAGCCGCCTCGACGATCCTCGCGGGGTAGCTCGTCGGTGGCTTCGGCGCAGTCGCGACGTCGGCTGCGCCTGCGGCCAGGTCGTTCTCGCTGTCGGGCATCCTCGTCGCGGCGAACACGCACACGAACCGCGTCAGCGTGCAGGTCGGCGCGGTCCGCCACTCCATCGTCTACACGGCCCGCACCCGGGTGTTCTTCCGGGACCGCGAGTCCACGGTCTTCGCGCTGCGCGCCCGGATGAGGGTGACCGTGCAGGGTCTCGTCCAGGCCAAGTGGCGCGCGGCGCTGACCGTGCGCGTCGGGCCGGGTCCCGTCCCCGCCACGCTCCCGTCCCCCGCGAGCCCGACGCTCGAGAGCGCGCTCGGCACGGTGCTCCAGCGTGAGCAGTACGCGCTCGCGAGCTACCAGAACGTAGTCGCCCAGCTCGGAGCGGTGCGCCCCTTCACGAACGTGATCCAGGGCGAGCAGCAGCACGTCGCGACGTTGAAGGCCCTCTTCGCCGAGCACCGGCTCAGCGTGCCGACCGCGGCCGTCCCCGGCGCGACGGCACCGGCGACGACGGCGCAAGCTTGCGCGCTCGGCGCCTCGATCGAGCACTCGCTCGTGAGCCTGTACGACGAGCAGCTCCCGAAGGTGGCGAGCTACGCGGACGTGCACCGGGCGTTGGAGAACCTCCGGACCGTGTCGCTGGAGAACCACCTCCCCGCGTTCGAGAAGTGCGCCTAGTCGAGCGTGCCCATCCGCGCCGTGACGGAGCGGCGCGACCGAGGTAGGTCCGCGTCCCCTCGTGCCCCGACCGCGCACGAGGGGCTGTTTCGCGCCTCGGGAGCGGCGCCGGCGGTGGAGAATGGCGCGATGGACGACGAGATCTGTGCGCTGTCGGCGATCGAGCTCGCACGGGAGATCCGCGCGCGGCGGATCTCGCCGGTCGAGGCCGTCGGGGAGTACCTTGCGAGGATCGCCCGCAGGAACGAGCGGACGAACGCCTACGTGACCGTGGTCGCGGACGCCGCCAAAGCGGCCGCCGCGGCGGCGGAGCGCGCGGTCGTGGCGGGTGAGGACCTCGGTCCGCTCCACGGCGTGCCGATCGCGCTGAAGGACTCGGTGCCGGTCGCCGGCGTCCGGTCGACGTCGGGCTCGCGTGTCCTCGCGAGCAACGTCGCGACGGCCAGCGGGATCGAGCACGACCGGCTGGTCGGCGCCGGAGCGATCCTCCTCGGCAAGACCAACCTCCCCGAGTTCGCCGCGCGCGGCACGACGGACAACAAGCTGTTCGGCCCCACGAGCACACCGTACGCGCTCGGACGGAACGCCGGTGGCTCGTCCGGCGGCAGCGCGGCGGCCGTCGCCGACCGACTCGCTGCCGCGGCACAGGGATCGGATGGCGGCGGGTCGATCCGGATACCGGCCGCATGGTGCGGCGTCTACGGCATCATGGGGACCTACGGGCGTGTCCCCTCGCTCTGGCGCCCGAACGGGTTCGCGACGCATTCGCCGTTCATCAGCTCGGGCCCGCTCGCGCGCACCGTCGAGGACGCCGCGCTGCTGCTGGGGGTCCTGTCGGGACCCGACCCGCGCGACCCGCTCTCGCTCCCGGCGAGCGGCGACGACTACGTCGCCGCGTGCGGCCGTGACGTGGCCGGGCTCCGGATCGGATACTGCCGCAGCATCGCGGGGATCCCGGTCGACCCCGAGGTCGCGGCGGTCGTGGAGGAGGCGGTCCTCGCGTTCGAGGACGCCGGAGCGACGGTGGAGGTCGCCGACCTGACCTTTCCCCGGCCGCACGACGAGCTCGCGGACACCTGGCTGTGCCTCGCTGCCGTGCTGTACGCGACCGACGTCGCGGTGTTCGCGGATCTCGGCATCGACCTGCTCGGCGCGCACCGCGAGGAGATGGCGCCCGAGCTCGTCGCGCTCATCGAGCGGGGCCTTCGGATGAGCGCGGTCGACTACCGGGCGGCCGACGTCGTGCGCACCGAGGTGCTCGACGCAGTCGCCGCGTTCTTCGATCGCTACGACCTCCTTGTCGCGCCGACGCTCTCGGCGCTCCCGGTCGAGAACGGCTCGGACGGCAACACGCTCGGTCCGTCGACGGTGGCGGGCGAGGCCGTCGACCCGACGGTCGGCTGGACCCTCACCTACCCGTTCAACTTCACCGGGAACCCCGCCGCGTCGCTTCCCGCCGGGCTCTCGTCGGCGGGCCTTCCGGTCGGCCTGCAGGTCGTCGGCCGGCGCTTCGCGGAGCCGACCGTGCTCTCGGCGAGTGCCGCGTTCCAGCGGACGCGCCCCTGGGCCGCGACCTACGACCTGCTCTGAAACCGGTCGCACGCCGGGCGCGTCGCGAGCCTGCCGGTGGCGTCCGGTCCGCGACCGTCACGCCCGGCGCCGCATCCGCCGCGGACTCGCGCCGTCGCCCGCCTAGAGTGCCGTCGTGCGGTGGAGCGTGGACGAGCCCGTCTTCGTGGAGGCGGTCGAGCGCTCCTCGCGCCCCGCCGAGTACTACCTGGCTGAGACCCGGGACGGGCTCTACGTGCCCTACGTGGTGCGTACCCCGGCCGACGAGGGGCCGTTCCCGTACGTCTTCCTCGCCTACGGCAACGGCGGCGGCGGCGTCGACTGGCTCCGGCAGTGGGTGCACGGCCGTCCGTACGTGGCGGAGCGCCTCCTCGCCGCCGGCTACGCGTGCGGGTGGGCGCGCTACCGCACGGAGGTCGAGCTCGGCTTCGCCCGCGGCGGCCCGCTCGCCGTCGAGGCGCGCCAGGGCATGGAGGTCATGAACCGCTCGCCCCTCGAGTTCGAGGACGAGGTCGCGATCCTCGAGCACGTGCGCCGCCACCCGCTCGTCGACCCGGGCCGTCTCGGCCACGTCGGTGTCAGCCACGCCGGGGAGATGCTGTTCAAGCTCGCGTCGCGCTACCCGGGAATGCTGAGCGCCGGCGTCGCGAGCGAGCCCGCGAACCACGAGTTCCTCGCCCTCTCGCTGGGCGACGCGGCCCCGGTCGACCCCGCGACCGGGCTGCGGGACATCGAGGAGATGCAGTTGCGCGATCCGGCGCTGGTGCGCGAGCGCGCGGACCTCGTCCTCGCCCGTGAGCGGATCGCCTCGATCGACGTGCCGATGCTCGTCATGGGACGCGACGACGACCATCTCCAGGGGGTCTTCCGGCTGAGCTTCGAGCTCCTCGAGGAGGCCGGGAAGGACGCCGAATGGGTCTCGTTCGACCACGCCGAGCACGGCTACGTGTTTCCGATTGCCGCGGACGGGGTCGATCGCGTCCAGGAGCGGGCGATCGACAGGATCGTCGGGTTCCTCGACCGGCACATGAAGCCGGAGGCGGGCCAGCGCGCCGGTGCGGGAGCGCGCCCGGGACCAGTTCGCACGTAACCGCCCACGAGACGGTCGGCGCGACCGCCACCGGCTCACGACGGGCGATCGCAGCCGACCGCGGCGGCGTACTTCGAGAACGGCATCCGGTAGAGGGCGACGGCGCTCGGGTTGCTGCGAGGAAGGTCGAACCACCACCTGCCGTGCGTGTAGCGCCAGTAGTCGACGAGCTGGGTCCCGCTGATCTCATACGTGACCGCCCAGTAGCCGCCGCGGCGTCGGATCGCCCGCTCGACCACGGCGGGTCCGGGCGCCGTCGGGCACTCACGGTGGCGCCGCACGTACTCGGCCCGGCTGATGATCCTCCGACTCGCCGGGTCCCACCGACCGTAGACGAGACCGTCCTTGTTCGCCGCGTAGTCGGCGTTGAACTGCCGGGCGACGCGAAGAAGCGTCAGGCGGTTCTCCTGCTCGCCGCCCGGCGCAGGCGTTCCACGGCTCGTCGAGCGGAGCGGCGCGCCGGCGCAGCCGCTCACGGCTGCGGCCAGCGCGATCGCAGCGACGAACGGGCTCGGGGTGAATGACCGGTGCTCGCGCATCGGTCGACGAGCATGTCAGATGAGCGGGCTCCGAGGTCGGGGATCGAGCCGCCGACGGCGGATTGACTTGCGGTCGCGGTCAGGCAAGGGTCGTGTGCATGACAGTCATCAAGATCAACGCGATCACGGTGCCGGCGGGAGGCGGCGACGAGCTCGCGCGCCGCTTCGCGAGCCGCGTCGGCGCCGTCGACGGCCAGGAGGGATTCGAGGGCTTCGAGCTGCTCCGTCCGACCGACGGGCGTCACCAGTGGCTCGTCGTCACGCGATGGCGCGACGAGGACGCGTTCCAGGCGTGGGCGACCTCGCCGGCCTTCGCGCACGGTCACGCTGGCGCCGATCGACCCGCCCCGGACGGGGCCCCGGTCTCGGTCTCGTCGGAGCTGTGGTCCTACGAGGTGGCGGGCGGCTCGCCCACCGGCGGCGGCTGACGGGCGTTCGGGCCTGGGACCGACTTCGCACGGCCGAGGTGCGCGAAGTCGGTCCCGACGTCGACGATCCCGACCGGATGCTCCGGGTGACGGAGACGGGTTCTCGTCGGACGTCTCCTCACGAGCCGGCGAGGTAGCCGATCACGTCGTCCGCACCCCAGCCGCCGGGGTGGCGTCGCAGGAGCTCGCGAGCGCCGTCGACGTCCGCCCCGAGCGTCACGATCGCAGGCTCGCTCGCGCGACCGCGACCGCGACCGCGACGGCGCTGGCCGAGGCCGGTCGTCGCCGTCAGCGCGTTGCAGAGACATACCCGGTCGACCGTCTCCGACCGGTCGCCCCCCTTTCGCACGTACGCGTCTGCCGGCTCGGCCGGGCAGCGGTAGCCGACAGCGCCGTCCGGCCGCACGTAGGGAGTGCGGAGGTAGCCGAGGTCGCAGAGGCGCTGTCGATGCGCGTACACCGACGGATCAGAGAGCGTACCGTCGAGCTGTGCGACCTTGAAGGGGAACCCGGTCGGCGACGCGAGCGCGTCCGTGCGGACGGATAGCCGCTCCTCGCGAAGCCGGTCGAGCAGCTGCTCGCGGAGCGTCGCGGCCAGGCCCGAGTCGCGCGACAGCGCGAACGGCGTGCCGACTTGGACGCCGCTCGCGCCGGCGGCGCAGGCGGCCGCGACCCGCTCCGGCCGCGAGTAGCCGCCGGCGAGCCAGAACGGCAGTCCGAGCGCGTCGAACGACGCCGGGTCCGCGACGTCGCGCGGCCCGTAGACAGGCTCGCCATGCTCGTCGAGCTTGAGCACACCGCGCGGTGGCGCATTGTGCCCGCCGGCGATCGCGCCCTCGACCACGAACCCGTCGGGACGCGTCGTCTCGTCGCGCGAGAGGAAGGTCGCGAGCGTGCTTGAGGAGACGATCGCGAGGAAGAGCGGTCGGACGAGCGCCGCCAGCCGGCGCCCGAGGAGGGCCAACGGATCGAAGTGGAGCGCGTGGCGGGTCTGACCTGCACCGGCCACATCGACCGGGAACTCGACACGTTGGTGGCGGGACAGGGCCTGGAGCAGGGCGGGCAGTCGCGCCGGTATCCCCGCGCCGACGAGGACGACGTCGACCCCTGCGAGCATGGCGCCGTAGGCCGCGGCCGGCGTCTCGAGCTGGATCTTCTCGAGGAAGTTGACGCCGACGCGCGCCCCGCGCGCCGCGCGCTTCGCGAGGTGGACCTCCACGAACGCCGCCAGGATGGCGAGACGTTGGCGCTCCGGTGACGGCTCCAGGGTGAGCCGGGGCACCTGTCGGTAGGGCTCGTCGCTCGCTCGTCCGCCGCGGACGAAGTAGCGGGAAAGCACGCGGGTCGTGATCTCCGGGACAGGAAATGCTGCGAGTGCCTCGCGCAGTCGCCCGTCGGGATCGCCGTCCTGCAGTCGTCGCGCGAGCAACGTGTCGAGCGCGACCCCCGACACGACGCCGAGACCCCCGGCACGCCCCACGGCTCCGGCGAGCTGCCATCCGGAGACACCGATTCCCATGCCCCCCTGGATGATCAGCGGTTGCATCGGCTCGGCCTCGAGCTGCCGGCCACGTGGCCGGCTCTTCTCTCCGGAGCGCAGCGCCGCCCCGATCGCGAGCTCGACCGCGCACGTATGGCCGACGAGCGGTCGCCCTCGGGCACGGCGCAGGCGGTCGGAGTCGCGCGGTCACCGACGATCGGCTCGCCGTGCGCGCCGCAGTTCCCACCGCCGAGGTGGGTCTCGCGCAACCTGCGGGGCGTCCCAGGCGCGCGACGCGTGACGCTGAGGAGCGGCCGGTGCCCGGCGCGGTGGCCCGGGCGCCGAGGGTCGAGGGGCGCGACGGCTGCCGTGACGGCATTCCCGGCACCGGTCGCGCCTGGGCTGCGGTCCTCCTGCTTCTCGCGGGAGGCTCGTGCGCCGTCCTGCCGAGACGTCCCTCGCTGGCTCGCCAATTGCGGATTCCTCTCGTGGACCGGCCCGCTCGTCGCCACGGCGACAGAACATGAAGTCTATGACTATACGTGGTGATTCACACTCGCTTGTTGCGGCGCGGCGCGGCGCGGCGCGGCGCGGCGC
>DAHUXW010000160.1 GCA_027306925.1 Acidimicrobiaceae bacterium
CGCCCGGGCGCCGCGCGCACCCGGCCGGCGCCGGCCCGGTCCTGTTCGGGCACAGCATGGGCGGTGCGTTCGTCGCGGCGTACGCGGTGAGCCGGCCGGGGCGCGCCGGGGCGCTCGTGCTCTCGGGGCCCGCGCTCCACCTCCCGGAGCTGCCCGCGTCCCGAGTCGTGCCGGCCCGCTTCCTCGCTCGGTTCGTGCCGCACGTCCGGGTCGCGCGGGTCACGCCCGCGGCGCTCTCCCGGGACGCGGCCGCGGTCAGGGAGTTCCTCGCGGACCCGCTCGTCTGGCACGGCCGGGTGCCGGCCGCGACCGCGTGGGCGATGTACGAGGCGGGGACGCGCGCGCTCGCAGGCGCGGGCGCGCTCGAGGTCCCGGTGCTCGTCGTCCACGGCGCTGCCGACGCGGTCGTGCCGATCGCGTCGTCGAGGCGGTTCGTCGGCGCGCTCGGGAGCGCCGACACCGAGCTCCTCGAGATCGCACACGGTGCCCACGAGCCGCTCCACGACCTCGGCAGCGAGGACGTCACGAAGCGCATTGTGGACTGGGTGGCCGCGCGCTGAGCGCTGCCGGCGCGCCGAGCGCTGCCGGCGCGGCGTCAGACCGTGAGCAGGTCCCGAGCGCCGGTGTCGCTCGAGGGGTGGCGGAGCTTCGACATGGCCCGCGCCTCGATCTGGCGGATGCGCTCGCGCGTGAGGTTGAAGTGCTCGCCGACCTCCTCGAGCGTGCGCGGCTCACCGCGGTCGAGGCCGAAGCGCAGCCGGAGGATCTCGCGCTCGCGCTCGTCCAGCGGGGCGAGGAGCCGGTTGATCTCGATCGGCAGGAGCGCGGTCGCGGCCATCTCGAACGGGGACTCCGCGGACCGGTCCTCGACGACGTCGCCCAGCTCCGCGTCGCCGTCCTCCCGCAACGGCTCGGAGAGCGACAGCGGCTCCGCCCGGAAGCGGAGCGCCTCGATGAGCTTGTCCTCGGGCAGCTCGACCTCGGCACCGAGCTCCGCGAGCGTCGCGGGACGGCCGAACTTGAGCTCGAGCCGGGCCTGCGCCTTCTGCACGCGCGCGAGCGTGTCGCCCGCGTGCACCGGGAGCCGGATCGTCCGGCCGGTGTTCGCGATGCCGCGCGTGATCGCCTGGCGGATCCACCACGTCGCGTACGTCGAGAACTTGAAGCCCTTGCGCCAGTCGAACTTCTCGACCGCGTGCATGAGGCCGAGGTTGCCCTCCTGGATGAGGTCGAGCAACGGAAGCCCGGAGGCCTGGTACTTCTTCGCGATCGACACGACGAGCCGGAGGTTGGACTGGACGAAGGTGCGCTGCGCCTCGTCGCCCTGGCGCACCGTGCGCTTGAGCTCGCGGCGCCGGGCCGGGGTGAGGTCCTTGCCAGCCTTCGCGAGGTCCTCCTCGGCCTGGGCACGCGCCTCGATCGCCTGGGCCAGACGGACCTCGTCGTCCTTCGTGAGCAGGGGATACTGCCCGATGTCGGTCAGGTACAGCCGTACGAGGTCTTCCTCGTCCCGCTCGACTCGCTCCTTAGCCAACGCCGTAGGTCCTCCGTGCTCGTGGTCCGCGCCTCGAGGGCTCGCCGGTCCTCCCGAGGCGCTGCCGCACCTGGGACACCCTGGTGCAACGGCAGCCGATCACCCGTCCGGGCGGACGGGGTTGCCCGTGACTCCGAGACTCAGTGTAACGACGCCGTCAAGCGGGCAAACCACGACGTCAGCGCGGGGAACTGGTGTTCGTGCACGCCCCGGGTGTCACGTGCGGGCACCGCCGGCGCCCTCCGCTCCGCGCGGCGGACCCTCCGGGCGCAGGGCCCCGAACACCCCCGCTCGGGCGAGGAGCGTGCCGACGTCGCTGCGGCGCCCCGCCGCGGGGCGCTCGAGCCGCGGCGCGAGCTGCGCCCCCTCGAGCCGGAGCGTGTCGAGGTCCGCGCGCAGCCGCGCGAGCAGCCGAAGGATCGGCGGGTCCGCCGCCGACGACGCGGCTGCGGCGCGCGTCACGTAGGCGGCGTCCATCGCGGGGTAGACCGCGCCGACGAGCGCGTCGAGCACCGCCGGGTCGTCGCCCGGAGCCGTCGCACGGGCGATCGCGGCGTCGACGTCCGGCGACGGCGACCGCGTGCACGCGGCGACGCCCGGCAGGCCCACGGACACGGGCAGGCGCGCCTCGACCTCGCGGGCACGCCATCCGTGGGCGAGGCTCGCGCCCGAGAGGAACGCGGCGAGCTCGGGATCGTCGCACGAGGTCGACCTGCGCCCGAGCGCGGCGAACAGCGCGAGCTCCACGTAGCGGTACCGGCCGAGCAGGTCCGCCGACTCGAGGAGCGTGAGCGGCGCGCTCACGGCGCGGCGCGCGTGCCGGCGACGGTGTCAGCGCCGCGGAATCGGTTCGTCACCGGCATCCTGCGGTCCTTGCCGAACGCGCGGCTCGTCACCCGGATGCCAGGCGGGGCCTGGCGGCGCTTGTACTCCGACGAGTCGACGAGCGCCGCGACCGCGAGCACGGTCGCCTCGTCGTGGCCGAGCTCGACGAGGTCGGCCACCGAGAGGTCCTGCTCGACGTAGCCCTCGAGGATCGGGTCGAGCACGTCGTAGGGCGGGAGCGAGTCCACGTCGCGCTGATCGGGACGCAGCTCGGCGCTCGGTGCCTTGTCGATGATCGACTGCGGGACGAGGTCGCGGCCGGCGCGCGCGTTGCGCGCCGCGCACAGCTCGTACACGAGGGTCTTCGGCACGTCCTTCACGACCGCGTAGCCACCGGCCATGTCGCCGTAGAGCGTCGCGTACCCGACGGCCATCTCGCTCTTGTTGCCCGTCGTGAGCACCATCCAGCCGAGCTTGTTCGACAGCGCCATGAGCAGTGTCCCCCGGGCGCGGGCCTGTAGGTTCTCCTCCGCGAGGCCGGGGGGCCGTCCGCCGAACGCCGGTGCGAGCAGCTCGAGCAGCGCGCCGTGGACGGCCTCGATCGGAAGGACGAGGAGCTCGATCCCGAGGTTCGCCGCGAGAGCCGACGCGTCGTCGAGCGACGAGGACGAGGAGAACCGCGACGGCATCGCGACGCCGTGGACGTGCGCCGCGCCGAGCGCGTCGACCGCCACGGTCGCGACGAGCGCCGAGTCGACGCCCCCGGAGAGCCCGAGGACGACGTCGCCGAAACCGCTCTTCGCGACGTAGTCGCGAGTGCCGAGCACGAGCGCGGCGTAGACCTCCTCCGCCCGCCCGAGGCGCGGCGCGACCCTGCCCGCGAGGCGCTCGCGTCCGGGCCGCGCCGGTCCCGCCGGGCTCACCGCGACCGTCGCCATCGCGGGCGCACGGACGCGCCCGCGCGGGTCGAGCACGCGCTTTCGGTACGCGGGGCGCAGCAGCACGTCGCAGACGAGCGTCTCCTCGCCAAACTGCTCGGCCGAGGCGAGCAGCGCGCCCGACGCGTCGAGGAGCATCGACCCGCCGTCGAAGACGAGCTCGTCCTGGCCTCCGACGAGGTTCACGTACGCGATCGCGCAACTCGAGTCGAGCGCTCGGGTCGCGAGCATCTGCTGGCGCTCGAGCAGCGCGCCCGCGCGGTACGGCGACGCGTTGCAGATGACGACGAGCTCGGCCCCGCCAGCGGCGAGGCGCGCGAGGGGGCCGCTCGGCGACCACGCGTCCTCGCAGATCGTGACCCCGACGCGCACGCCGCGCACCGAGAACAGCGGCGTGTCGCCCGTGCCGGGCACGAACCACCGCCGCTCGTCGAACACGCCGTAGTTGGGGAGCAGCTCCTTGCGCCACACTCCGTGCACCGAGCCGCCGGCGCACACTGCGGCCGAGTTGTGCAGGTCGCGGTCCCCCTCGACGAACCCGACGACGGCCGCGCACCTGCGCGTCGCCTCGGCGACGGCCGAGAGCCCGCGTGCGCTCGCCTCGACGAACGACGGCTTCAACAGGAGGTCCTCGGGCGGGTAGCCGGTGACGGCGAGCTCCGGGAACACCGCGATGTCCGCGTCCGCGTCCTGCGCGACGTCGAGCGCCCCGAGTATCCGCTCGACGTTCCCGTCGATGTCGCCCACGACCGCGTCGAACTGGCAGAGGGCGACGCGCAGGCTGCTCACGGGCCCGATGGTAACGGCGCTCCGGCTTCCCGGGGGCGACGTGGGCTGGCCGGGAGCGGTCGCGGCTGCGACACTTGCCCGGTCACGGGTTCACCGCCAGCACGACCGGTCGGGCGGCGCGTGCCGCGCGACGTCGCCCGAGGAAGGATCCAGTCGATGCAGAGCCAGCGCGAGTACGTACTGCGCACCGTCGAGGAGCGCGGCGTGCGCTTCATCCAGCTGTGGTTCACCGACGTGCTCGGGACGCCGAAGACGTTCTCGATCACGCCCGCGGAGCTCGAGAACGCGCTCGACGAGGGCATGACCTTCGACGGGTCGGCGATCGACGGGTTCAGCCGAGTTCAGGAGAGCGACGTCATCGCGCGGCCGGACCCGAAGACCTTCCAGATCCTGCCCTTCCGGACCGGTCCCGAGGAGACCGTCGCGCGCGTGTTCTGCGACATCTCGAACCTCGACGGCTCCGCGTTCGAGGGCGACCCGCGCCACGTGCTCAGGCGCGCCCTCGAGCACGCGCGCGGGCGCGGCTTCAGCTTCTTCGCCGCCCCCGAGATGGAGTACTTCTACTTCGCGGGCAACGAGACCTCGGGCACGCCGAAGACGCTCGACTCCGGGTCGTACTTCGAGCTCACGGTCGCCGACCTCGCGACGGACCTGCGCAAGCGCACGGTGCTCACGCTCGAGGACATGGGCATCCCGGTCGAGTACGCGCAGCACGAGGACGCGCCGAGCCAGCACGAGATCGACCTCCGTTACACCGACGCGCTCACGATGGCCGACACGATCATGACCGTCCGGCTCGTCGTGAAGGAGGTCGCCCAGGAGCGCGGCGTCTACGCGACGTTCATGCCGAAGCCGCTCGCGGGCGTGCAGGGCTCGGGGATGCACACGCACTTCTCCCTGTTCTCGGGGGGCGAGAACGCCTTCTACGACGAGGACGACGAGCGCGGCCTGTCGAAGGTCGCCCGGCAGTTCATCGCCGGGCTGCTCGAGCACGCGGCGGAGATCACGGCGGTGACGAACCAGTGGGTGAACTCCTACAAGCGCCTCGTCGCGGGCTACGAGGCTCCGGTGAACGTCTCCTGGGCCTACAACAACCGCTCGGCGCTCGTGCGGCTCCCGATCGTGAAGCGGGGCAAGCGGGACTCGACGCGCGTCGAGTACCGGGCGCCCGACCCGGCGTGCAACCCGTACCTCGCGTTCGCGGTGATCCTCGCGGCCGGGCTGCGCGGCGTCGAGAAGGGCTACGAGCTCCCGCCCGAGGCCGACACGAACCTGTTCCTCATGTCGCCGCGCGAGCTCGCGGCCTCCGGGATCAAGCCGCTGCCGAAGAACCTCGACGCCGCGCTCGCGGCGATGGAGCGGTCCGAGCTCGTGGCCGAGACGCTCGGCGACCACGTGTTCGAATGGTTCCTCCGCAACAAGCGCTCGGAGTGGGAGGAGTACACCCGGCAGGTGACGCCCTACGAGCTCACCCGATACCTCCCGGCGCTCTGAGCCGTGGAGCCGCTTCTCTGCTTCCCCGACCCACCACTGCCGCAGCTCGCGAAGGCGCTCGACGCCGCGGGCTACCCGTGGACGGCCGTGGGCGACGCCGAGAGCGCGCGACGGGCCGAGCCGGAGGACGGGTGGACCGGCGCGATCGTCTCAGCGATCGAGGACCCCGACGGCGCGTTCGCGCTCTGCAGGGCACTGCGCAAGCGGGAGACGCCGCTCACACCGCTGCTGCTCGTCGTCGACACCCACGAGCTCGCCGAGCTCGAGCTTCGCGAGGACCTGTTCGACGACTTCACGCTCGCGCGCTCCGTCCCCGACGAGATCGAGGCCCGGCTGGGCCACCTGCTGTGGCGCACCGGGCGGGGGAAGCGACACGACGTCATCACCTACGGGCCGCTCGCGCTGAACCTCGAGACCTACCAGGCCGTCGTGGCCGGACGGCCGCTGGACCTCACGTTCATGGAGTACGAGCTGCTCCGCTTCCTCGCCGCGCATCCCGGGAAGGTCTTCACGCGCGAGGTGCTGCTCTCGCGGGTCTGGGGCTACGAGTACTTCGGCGGGGCGCGGACCGTCGACGTCCACATCCGCCGGCTGCGGGCGAAGCTCGGCGAGGAGCACGCGAATCTCATCGAGACCGTCCGGAGCGTCGGCTACCGCTTCGGCCGGGCGAGATGGGCGCCCTGAGCCCAGCGCGCCGCGTCGTCGGTCAGCCGGCGGCGGTCGTGGTCGGCGCTGCCGCGCCCTGCGGGCGCGTCGCGAGCGCGATCGCGTACGGCCCGGCGCCCACCGCGATGGGCGGGCCCGCCGCGTGCGTCACGAGGTCGACCGACACGATCCGGCCCGACGACACGCACGTCACCCACGCGGTGCGACCCGTGATCGCGACGCCGGCCGGGCTCTTGCAGACGTTCGTCGGAGCTCCCGATCGCCCCGTCGCGACCGACACTGGCGTGAGCGTCCCACCGGAGGCGACCCCCGACGGAGCGACCGCGACGTACAGCGTCGAGCTCTCGGTCCCGGCGAACGCGAGCGCCTGCGGCGAGCCGTTCAGCGGGATCGGGGTGCCCGCGGTGCCCGAGCCGACCGGGATCGGCGTGACGCTTCCCGACGAGGCGTTCGCGACGAAGACGGCCGACCCGTCCGGCGCGACCGCGACCGCGGTCGGCGCGTTCCCGACCGTGATCGGAGCAAGCGCCTTGCCCGTCGCGAGGTCGATCGGGGTCACGGTGTCGCCGACGGGCCCGACCTGGCCGTTCACGATCGCGCCGGCGTCCGCGACGTAGGCGGTCGCGCCGTCGGGCGTGATCGCGATGCCCTGAGGCCCGGAGCCCACCGTGATCGCCGCGAGGGCCCTGCGGGTCGCGAGGTCGATCGGGGTCACCGTGTCGCCGATCGGGCTCGATCCCGCGTCGGTCACGTACGCGCGCCGGCCGTCCGGGGTGATCGCGATCCCCGCCGGCCCACGTCCTGCGCGGATCGGCGGCAGCGCCTTTCCGCTCGAGACGTCGATCGGGGTCACCGTGTCGGCGGTGTAGCTCGTCACGTACACGACCTTGCCGCCCGGGGCGACCGCGATCGCGTCCGGGAAGGTGCCGACGCGGATCGCCGCGGCCGGTCCGGTGCCGGAGCCCGCGGTCACGTCGACCGGGACGACCGTGTCGCCCGATCCGACCGTCGCGCCCGCCCCGATCCGGGTCACGTACGCGACGACGGCAGGAGGAAGGGGTGGGAGCGTCGTCGTCGTCGTCGAGACCGCCGCGGGCGCGCCGCCACCGCACGCCGCGGCGAGCACACCGCCGGCCGCCACCGCGAGAACAGCGCCTCCCGCCCGGAGGCCGCGCGGGCGGCGGCGTGCGGTCATGCCGGGCGGTACGCCCAGGCTTCGATCTCCACGGTGCCGCCGAGCGGCAGCGCGCGCACCGCGATCGCCGAGCGCGCCGGGCGGTTCTCCCCGAACGCCGGCACGTAGGCCGCGTTCATCGCCTCGAAGTCCGCGATGTCCACGAGGAACACGGTCGTCTTCACGACGTCCGCCAGGGCGGCGCCCTCGGTCGCGAGCACCGACTCGAGATTCGTCACGGCCTGCACGAGCTCGGCCGCGACGCCCCCCGGAACGATCGAGCCGTCCACGAGACCGAGCTGCCCCGAGCAGACGAGGAGGTCGCCGGCCCGCGCGATCGGGCGGTAGGGGCCGACGGGTCGCGGCGCCGCGCTCATGTCGGCGAGCGCCGTGCGCCGGTCAGCTGAACGACGACCCGCAGCCGCAGGTGCGGGTCGCATTGGGGTTCGTGATGTGGAACCCGGCGCCCTGCAGCCCGTCGCGGTAGTCGAGCGTCGCGCCCTTCAACAGCTCGGCGCTCTCGGGGTCGACCACGACCTTCACGCCCTCGAAGGTGCGCACGACGTCCTCCCCGTCGACCTCGGAGTCGAAGAACATGTCGTAGCTGTATCCCGAGCAGCCACCCGGGCGGACCGCGACGCGCAGCGCGAGCGCCTCGCTCCCCGCCTCCTCGGCGAGCAGCTCCGCGACCTTGCGGACCGCACCGTCCGTGAGGGTGACCGGGCCGGGCCGCCGGCCGATCTGGACTGAACTCGTCGCGATGCTCACCGTTGTGGTCCTCCTCGACCTCGCTCGCACGCCATCCTACCAACGCGGCGCCGATCGCAGTCGCGGCCGCCACGGATAGCATCAGCAGGGATGACGCCCCACGCGACCCCGCCGCCGGAGCCGTCGGTGCCGAGCCGCGACGCGGTTCTCGCGGCGCTGCGCGGCGTCGTGGACCCCGAGCTCCACGACAGCGTCGTCGACCTCGGGATGATCCGCGACGTGTCGGTCGACGGCGCGACGGTGCGCGTCGCGATCGCGCTCACGGTCGCGTCCTGCCCGTTGCGCGGCCAGATCCGCGAGGACGTCGAGCACCACGTACTCGCGCTCGCCGGGGTCGACCACGTCGAGATCGAGATGCGCGCGATGGACGCCGGGGAGCGAGCGGCGCTCATGGACCGGGCACGGCGTCACGCGCAGGAACGGGCGGCGCCGGTGGACCTGCCCGCCTCGGCGCGGGTGCTCGCGGTCGTGTCGGGCAAGGGCGGCGTCGGCAAGTCGTCGGTGTCGGTGAACCTCGCGGTCGCGCTCGCGTCGCGCGGCCACGTGGTCGGCCTGCTCGACGCCGACATCTGGGGATTCTCGGTGCCGCGGATGCTCGGCGTGTCGGGTCCGCTCGCGGTCCGCGACGCGAAGATGCAGCCCGTCGACCGTCCGGTCGGCGCGGGCCTGCTGCGCGTCGTCTCGATGGGCTTCTTGTCCGGCGAGGACGACGCGATCATGTGGCGCGGACTCGTCCTCAATCGCGCCGTCCAGCACTTCCTCGAGGACGTCGCGTGGGGTGACGTCGACTACCTCGTCGTCGACATGCCGCCCGGGACCGGAGACGTCCAGATGGGCCTCGCCCGCATGCTCCCGCGCACCGAGCTGCTCGTCGTCACGACGCCCGGCATCGCCGCCCAGAAGGTCGCCGGGCGGGCGGCGGACATGGCCCGCAAGGGCCACCTTCGGGTTGCGGGCGTCGTCGAGAACATGTCGGACTTCGTCTGCGAGCACGGCACGCGCTACGAGCTGTTCGGCTCGGGGGGCGGCGAGCGCCTCGCCGCGGAGATCGGCGCCCCGCTCCTCGGCACGGTCCCGCTCCACCCGAGCGTCGCCGCGGGGGGCGACGCGGGCGCCCCCGCGGCGCTCGACCCGTCGAGCCCGGTCGCGCCCGTGTTCCGCGCGATCGCGGAGCGCGTCGCGCTCGAGATCGCGCCGGTCGTCGAGATGGCGGGCTGCAGCGCGCGGCTGCTCGCGCGCGTCGAGGCGGCGGCGGGACCCGCCCGCCGCTAGCCGGCCGGTGGCCGGGCGCCGGCGCGCGCCTCCCGCGGCGAGCTCACGGCGCCGTCCACGGCGCATGGGGGCTCGCGGGGTCCGGCGAGGACGCGCGGCCGTCGTCGTGCAGCTTGCGCAGGTGCGCCCACGTCTGGGCGAGCGCGGCCTGCTCGAGCCCGGGCGCGATCGTCGGGTAGACGGCCGCGGCGATCTCGGCGGGCGTCGCGCCAGGCGCCAGCTCGAGCGCGGCGACGACCTCGGCCTCGCGCGCTCGACGCCGCGCGACGTACGCCTCGAGGACCGCCCGGGCGTCGCCGAGCATCTCCCCGTGCCCGGGCGCGATCTCGTCGAGCGGCGGGGCGAGCGCGAGCAGGCGCTCGAGGCTCGCGACGTACGCGGCCATGTCGCCGCCCGGCGCGGCGACGACCGTCGACGTGCCGCCGAGCACGTGGTCGCCCGAGAGCAGCACGCGGTGCCGGCGACGACCCGTCCCCGAGCCGCCGCCCGGGGCGTCCACTCCGCCCGGGGCCGCCTCCTCGAGCACGAAGCAGAGATGGTCGGCGCAGTGGCCCGGCGTCTCGAGCACCTCGAGCCGCCAGCCGGGGACTGCGACGACGTCGCCGTCGGAGAGCACCGCGTCGGGCGAGAACGCCCCGGACGGCGGCGGGCCGAGCAGCGCCGCGCCGGTCCGCGCGGCGAGGCGGCGCGCGCCGGCCGAGTGGTCCGGGTGGGCATGAGTGACGAGCACGTAGCGGATCTCGCCCCCGGCCCGCGTGACGAGCGCGTCGAGGTGGGCGTCGTCGTCGGGGCCGGGGTCGACGACCACGACGTCGGCCGCGCCGACGAGGTAGGAGTTCGTCCCGCGCCCGGTCATCGGCGAGGGGTTCGGCGCGAGGACCCGGCGCAACCCGGACCGGCCCGCGAGCCCCGGACCGGGGCTCAACCGGCCCGGCGGTCGAGCAGCTGCTTGCGTTCGAGCTCGTTCAGCCCGCCCCAGATGCCGTGCGGCTCGCGGATCGCGATGGCGTAGTCGAGGCACGGGCGGCGCACCGGACAGGTCTGGCAGATCGCCTTCGCCGCAGCCTCCCGGTCGTGACGCTCCTCGCGCCGCTCGACGTGGGTCGGCGGGAAGAACACCTCAGCCTGCGGCCCGCGGCACGAGGCCTTCACGTGCCATGCTTCGTCGGATCGCATCGCGACCACGACCCCCTCCTCACACGGTGCCTGGTCGTACAGTGGTGGGACCATCTCGAGGCGACGCCACCTTCGCCACGGCGACGCTACCGCCCGTCCACTGCCCCTGACAAGGGGGAACTCTCCGCGGGGCGGCACCTTTCGCGCGCTCGCCGGGCCCGCCGCTCGGCGTCCACCGCCCTTCTGGGCGGTAGTCTCCCCGCCAGATGGACGTCTCCGGGTTCTGCAGAGAGAGCCACGTCGTCGTCGTCGTCGGTAAGGGAGGCGTCGGCAAGACCACGGTGACCGCCGCGCTCGCGCGCACCGCGGCGAACGCGGGCCTCGACGTGCTCGTCGTCGCGCTCGACGACAGCGGCGGGCTGCCCGCCCTGTTCGGCCGGGACGACGCGTTCGGCTACGAGGAGGTCGTCCTCGTAGCCGGCGAGCGGCTCGCGGACGCCGGCGCGGCAGGCGGCGAAGGCGCGGGTCACGGTCCGGCGCGCGTGCCCGGACGGGTCCGGGGCCGCGTGCTCACCCCGGACGCCGCGCTCGTCGAGTACCTCGCCGACCACGGGCTCGGCCGGGTCTCCCGCCGGCTCGTGCAGAGCGGCGCGCTCGAGGTCGTCGCGACCGCGATCCCCGGGGTGCGCGAGATGCTCGTCCTCGCCCGCCTGAAGCAGATCGAGCGCGCCGGCGTCGCCGACCTCGTGATCCTCGACGCGCCAGCGACCGGCCACGCGGTCACGTTCCTCACGAGCTCGGGCGGCCTTGCGGACGCCGCACGGGGCGGGCCGCTCCGCGCGCAGGCCGAACAGGTCGTCGAGATGCTCTCGGACGAGCGGCGCTGCCAGGTCCTTCTCGTCACCGCACCCGAGGAGACGCCCGTCAACGAGGTCGTCGAGACCGCGTACCGGCTGGAGGACGAGGTCGGCGTGCGCCTCGGCCCGGTCGTCGTCAACGGCTGCTACCGGGTGCTCGACGGGCTCGAGGCCGACCCCGCAGCCGCCGCGACCGCCGCGGGGGCCGCGGCCCCCTCCGCGGCCGAGGCCGAGAGAATCGCCGCTGCGGCGGAGTTCCGCTCGCGCCGGCAGCGCCTCCAGCGGCGCCAGGTCGAGCGCCTCGCCGCCGAGCTCCCGCTCCCGTTGATCGAGCTCCCCTACCTGTTCACGGCCGCGCTCGGCGTCGACGAGGTCGAGCCGCTCGCGGCCGCGCTCGCCGCGGGCATCGAGGCGCTCGCTTGAGCGGGCGCGCGCCCGCCTGCGCGCTGGCGGCGCTCGTCGCCGAGCGTTCGGTACTCGTCTGCTGCGGCTCGGGTGGCGTCGGCAAGACGACCACCGCGGCTGCGCTCGCGCTCGACGCGGCCCGGCAGGGCAGGCGCGCGTGCGTCGTCACGATCGACCCTGCCCGCCGCCTCGCCGACGCGCTCGGCGCGTCCGGCGTCTCGAACGCGCCGCACCGTATCGAGGGCCCGTGGCCCGGAGAGCTCTCTGCCGTCATGCTCGACGCGAAGGGGACGTTCGACGACCTCGTGCGCCGGTACGCGGCCGACGAGGTCCAGGCCGAGCGCATCCTCTCCAACCGCCTCTACGGCAACTTGGTCGGCGCGCTCTCGGGGACCCAGGAGTACATGGCGACCGAGAAGCTCTTCGAGCTCGACGAGAGCGGGGCGTTCGACCTCGTCGTCGTCGACACGCCGCCGACGCGCAACGCGCTCGACTTCCTCGAGGCGCCCGGCCGCCTCGCGGGCTTCCTCGACAACCGGCTCTTCCGGCTCGTGCTCACCCCGGGCCGCGCCTACCTGCGAGCGATGAGCGTCGCGACCCAGGTGCTGCTGCGGACCGTCGCGAAGGTCGCCGGGAGCGAGATCGTCGAGGACGCGGTCGCGTTCTTCCAGGCCTTCGAGGGTATGGAGCAGGGCTTCCGGGACCGGGCCGCCCGCGTCGAGCGTCTCCTGTCCGACGGCACGACCGGCTTCGTCGTCGTCGCGGCCCCGCGCCGGGACTCGATCGACGAGGCGCGCTTCTTCGCCGAGAAGCTCGCGAGCTCGGGGCGGACGCTCGACGCGGTCGTCGTGAACCGTCTCCACCCCGACTTCGGCCCCCCCATCGCGGACGCGCAGCCCGGCGGGCGGGCGGGCGACGCGCCGGCGGCGGCTCACGCGGCCGGCCCGGCGGGCGC
>DAHUXW010000002.1 GCA_027306925.1 Acidimicrobiaceae bacterium
CGCGTCGGGGCCGGCCGACCACGCGGGCGCGTCGGGGCCGGCCGACCACGCGGGCCCGCCCGGGAACGCGTAGCGCGCGAGCGAGGACGCGTGCATCTCGGTCGACGCGCCCGGTGCGCGCGGCGCGAGGTAGCGACCGCCGGCGACGCGCGCCGGTGAGACGAAGTGCTCGTGGAGGTGGTCGATCCACTCGATCATCCGGCCCTCGGCCGTGCACGAGACCGCCACATAGTCGAAGAACGCGAGGTGCTGGACCGCCTCGCACAGGCCGACCCCGCCCGCGTGCGGGCACACGCGCACCCCGAACTTCGCGGCGAGGAGCAGGTTCGCGAGGTTCTCGTTCACCCCGGCGACCCTGCACGCGTCGATCTGCATGACGTCGAGCGCGCCAGCCTGGAGGAGCTGCTTGAACACGACCCGGTTCGCGACGTGCTCGCCCGCCGCGACCGGAACAGGTGCGACCGCTCGGCGGATCGCCGCGGTCGCGAGCACGTCGTCGGGACTCGTCGGCTCCTCGATCCACGCGAGGTCGAACCGGGCGAGCGCCCGGACCCATGCGACCGCGGGTCCGGCGTCCCACACCTGGTTGGCGTCGGCCGCGATCCGGATGTCCGGCCCGAGCACGGAGCGCGCGAGCCCGAGACGCCGCACGTCGTCGTCCAGGTCCGCGCCGACCTTCAGCTTGACCTGCGCGAAGCCGTCGCGCGCGGCCGCTTCGAGGAGCGCCACGAGCCGGTCGTCGGAGTAGCCGAGCCATCCCGGCGACGTCGTGTAGGCCGCGTAGCCGCGCTCGTCGAGCTCCGCGACGCGCTCGGCCTTGCCGCGCTCGCCCGCGACGAGGATGTCGCGGGCCTCCGACGCCGACAGCGCGTCCGTGAGGTAGCGGAAGTCGACGAGCTCGAGCACCTGGTCGGGCGAGAGCCCCGCGAGCAGTCGCCAGAGTGGCAGGCCGGCGCGCTTCGCGGCGAGGTCCCAGCACGCGTTCACGACCGCGCCGATCGCCATGTGCATGACGCCCTTCTCCGGCCCGAGCCAGCGGAGCTGGCTGTCCCCCACGAGCCGGCGCCACAGCCCGCCGAGGTCGTCGAGCGTCGCGTCGAGATCGAGGCCGGCGACGAGCGGCTCGAGAGCTCGGATCGCGGCGAGCTGGACGTCGTTGCCCCGCCCGATCGTGAACACGTACGCGTGGCCCTGCGTGCCGGGAGCGTCTGTGCGCACGGTGACGTACGCGGCCGCGTAGTCGGGGCTCGTGTTCATCGCGTCGGAGCCGTCGAGCGTCCGGGAGGTCGGGAAGCGGACGTCGTGCAGGTCGAAACCGCTGATGCGTGTCACGGGGTCCCCCCGGTCCGGTGGCGGCGCGGCGCGCCGGCACTCGGTCGCACTGTACGTCCGAGGCCGGCGAGCGGGTGCCCCGAGGCACGCGTATAGCGTGGCGCCGATGCGGATCGCCTTGTTCGTGACGTGCGTGAACGACGCCGTCTTCCCGGAGACCGGGCGAGCGGTCGTGACGATCCTCGAGCGCCTCGGCCACGAGGTCGTCTTCCCCCCGGAGCAGACGTGCTGCGGTCAGATGCACCTGAACTCCGGGTACCGCCGGGAGGCCGCCGCGCTCGCGCGACGATTCGTCGGGCAGTTCGACCGCTATGACGCCGTCGTGGCGCCGAGCGCGTCGTGCGTCGCCACGATCGTCGACTCCTACGAGCACCTCGCGCTCGACGTCGGCGACACCGCGCTCGCCGAGGCCGCGCGCTCCGTCGCGCCGCGCGTGCACGAGCTCTCGCAGCTCCTCGTCGACGTGCTCGGCGTGACCGACGTCGGCGCCTCGTTCCCCCACCGAGTCACCTACCACCCGACGTGCCACTCGCTTCGCGCGCTTCGCGTCGGCGACCGCCCGCTCGAGCTCTTGCGCCACGTCCGCGGCCTCACGCTCGTGCCGCTCGCCGACTCGACCTCGTGCTGCGGCTTCGGCGGCACGTTCGCGGTGAAGAACGCGGACACGTCGGTGGCGATGGTCGCGGACAAGATCGCACGGATCAGCGAGAGCGGCGCCGAGGTGTGCTGCGCAGCCGACAACTCGTGCCTCGCGCACATCGGCGGGGCGGGCGCGCGCCTGCGGTCCGGCTTCCGCGTCATGCACCTCGCGGAGATCCTCGCGAGCACAGCGGGCGCGCCGGGGGGCGCGCGATGAGCCGATCGTTCTCGTCGTCGCCGCCCTTTCCCGACGCAGCTCGCGCGGCGTTGCGCGACAGCGGGCTACGAGCGAACCTCGCGCACGCGACGGCGACGATCCGGCGCAAGCGCGACGCGGTCGTCGGCGAGCTGCCGGACTTCGAGGAGCTGCGGGTCGCGGCCGAAGACGTGAAGAACGACGCCCTCGGCCGCCTCGACGAGCTGCTCGTCGAGCTCGAGCGGTCGGTCGTCGCGGCGGGCGGGGCCGTGCACTTCGCTCGCGACGCCGCGGAGGCCAACGCGATCGTCTGCGGGCTCGTCGCGGCGACCGGCGAGCGCGACGTCGTGAAGATCAAGTCGATGACGACGGCCGAGATCGGCCTGAACGACGCGCTCGAGGCCGCTGGCGTGACCGCGTACGAGACGGACCTGGCCGAGCTCATCGTCCAGCTCGGCGACGACCTCCCGAGCCACATCGTGGTCCCCGCGATCCACAGGAACCGGGCGGAGATTCGGGAGACGTTCGTCGACCAGATGGGGCGCCGCGGCCGGCCCGCGCCCGACGACCTCACCGACGCGCCCGCCGCGCTCGCGGGCGCGGCACGCCTTCACCTTCGCGAGCGGTTCCTGCAAACGAAGGTCGCGATCTCCGGCGCGAACTTCGCGATCGCCGACAGCGGGACGCTCGTCGTCGTCGAGTCCGAAGGAAACGGCCGGATGTGCCTCACGGTGCCCGAGACGCTGATCTCGGTCGTCGGCATCGACAAGGTGCTTCCGACCTACACGGACCTCGAGATCTTCCTCCAGCTGCTCGCGCGCTCCGCGACCGGCGAGCGGATGAACCCGTACACGTCGATGTGGACCGGGACGACCGCGGGCG
>DAHUXW010000011.1 GCA_027306925.1 Acidimicrobiaceae bacterium
AGCTCGGCGGCGCCGACGCCCGCCGCGTCGCCGGGCGCGCCCGGGCCGGCGAGCGCGGCCGCGAGCTCGGCGGCCTCGCCCGGGCGGTACGCGAGGTGCACGGCGGACAGCTCGCGAAGAGACGTCGCGACCGGCGAGCACTCGACGATCTTCGTGCCGGCCCTCGCTGCGGCGCGCAGCCTCAGGTAGAGCACGGGCAGCTCGTCGCGGACGTCGCCCGCGACCACGAGCACGACCTTGGCACGCGCCGCGTCGTCGATCGTCGCGCGGGGCAGGCCGAGCACGAGCCGCGCGGGGAGGCCGTCGCCCAGCTGCGCGTCGAGCGCGTCCGTGCGCAGCACCGTGCGGGCGAGCTTCGACCACGCGTACGCGTCCTCGTTCGAGAGCCGCGCCCCGCCGATGACGCCGATGGCCGCCGGCCCGCCGGCCGCGAGCGCCTGGCGGACGCCCGCCGCGACCTCGCCGAGCGCGTCGTGCCAGCGCGCGGGCTCGAGGTCGGGCCCGCGCCGCACGAGCGGCGTGACGAGCCGGCCCGGCGAGCCCACGGCCTCGAACCCGTAGCGGCCGCGGTCGCACAGCCAGCTCTGGTTCACCGGGTCGACGTCCACGCCGAGGTAGCGGACGAGGGAGCCGGCGGACGACTGCGCGGCGACCCTGCAGCCGACCGAGCACGTCGTGCACGTGGTCTCGACCTGCTCGAGGTCCCAGGGTCGGGACTTGAAGCGGTACGTGGGCGACGTGAGCGCGCCGACGGGGCAGATCTGCACGGTGTTGCCGCTGAAGACCGAGTCGAACGGGCGCGTCGGGAACGGCGCGACCTCGATTCTCGCGCCGCGCGACGCGAAGTCGATGAGCGCCTCGCCGGCGATCTCGTCCGCGAAGCGCGTGCACCGGGCGCATTGGATGCACCGCTCGCGGTCGAGCATGACGAGGGGTCCGATGTCGATCGGCTTCGCCCAGTGCCGCTTCTCCTCGACGAAGCGGCTCTCGCCCGGGCCGTGCGAGAGCGCCTGGTCCTGCAGCGGGCACTCCCCGCCCTTGTCGCAGACCGGGCAGTCGAGCGGGTGGTTCACGAGGAGGAACTCGAGGACGCCCTCCTGGGCCTTGCGGGCCTTCGCTGACGCGGTGACGATCTCCTGGCCCTCGTTCACGCGCAGGTAGCACGCGGGCTGGAGGCTGAAGCCGCGCGGCCCCGAGACCTCGACGAGGCACATTCGGCACATGCCGACGGGCTCCATGCGCGGGTGGTAGCAGAAGCGCGGGATGTAGACGCCCGCCCGCTCGGCCGCCTCGATGAGCAGCTCGCGCGGGCGAGCGGCGACCGGGCGCCCGTCGATCGTCACGTGGACGGCGTCCGGCGCCTCGTCCGCGCCGGAGCGCTCGGCGACGCCGGTCACCGTCCGGCTCCCATCGGGCACGCGCCGTCCTTCACGTGGCGGAGGAACTCGTCCCGGAACATCCGGACCGCGGACGCGATCGACGACGGGATCGACGGGCCGAGCACGCAGATCGTCGTCTGCTGCGGGGGCCACGAGACGCCCGGCGCGATGTTGTCGCACGCGTCCATGAGCAGGTCGATGTCCGACTCGCGCCCCTGGCCGCCCTCGACGCGGGCCATGATCTTCTCGAGCCAGCTGCTCCCCTCGCGGCACGGCGTGCACTGGCCGCACGACTCGCGCGAGAAGAAGCGCGTGATGCGCCACGCCGCGCGCACCGCGCACGTCGCCTCGTCCATGACCACGATCGAGCCCGAGCCGAGCATCGAGCCCGCGGCGCCGACCGCGTCCTGGTCGAGGCCGAGGTCGAGGTGGTCGGGTCCGAACCACGGAGCGGACACGCCGCCGGGGATGAACGCCTTCAGCTCGGCGCCGCCGCGGACGCCGCCGCCGAGGCTCGGGTCGTAGATCACGTCGCGGAACGTCGTCTTCGACATCTCGAGCTCGTACCACCCGGGGCGCTCGACGCGGCCCGACAGCGCGAAGAGCCGCGTGCCGGTCGAGGAGCCGTGGCCGAGCGCGGCAAACGCCTCGCCCCCGTTCGACACGATCCACGGGAGGTTCGAGACGGTCTCGATGTTGTTCACGACCGTCGGCGCGCCGTAGAGGCCGATCGCCGCGGGGAAGTACGGCGGCTTGATCCTCGGGAAGCCGCGCTTTCCCTCGAGGCTCTCGAGCAGCGCGGTCTCCTCGCCGCAGATGTACGCGCCCGCGCCCGGGTGCACGACGAGGTCGAGCGAGAAGTCCGACCCGAAGATCGACTCGCCGAGCGCTCGAAGCGCGTACGCGTCGTTGCACGCCTGCTGGAGCCGCTCGAGCCCGAGCGCGAACTCGCCACGGCAGAAGATGAACGCCTGGCGGACCTGGAGCGCGTACGCCGCGATGATCGTCCCCTCGATCACCTGGTGCGGGTCGCGCTCGACGAGGAGGTGGTCCTTGAACGTCGCGGGCTCGCTCTCGTCGCCGTTCACGACGAGGTAGGTCGTGTCCGACTTCGCGAGCATCGACCACTTGCGCCCCGCGGGGAAGCCCGCGCCGCCGCGTCCGAGCAGGCTCGCCTTGTCGACCTGCTCGCGCACGGCCTCGGGCGCCATCGCGAGCGCGGCGCGCAGCGCGTCGTAGCCGCCGGTCGCGAGGTAGCGCTCGATCGTGTGGGAGTCCTCGATCCCCACGCGGCGCGTGACGATCGGCGGCGCGCCGGTGATCACCGCACACCCCCGTCGTCGCCGTGCGCGCCCGGCGCGCCCGGCGCGTCGCCCGCCCCGGCCGCGGCGCCGTGCGCACGCAGCCCGACCGTGCGCTCGACCCGGCAGAGGATGCCGTGACGCGGCACCTCGTGCGCGAGCGCGCCGCTCGCGAGGTCCTCGACGAGCCGGTCGAAGCCGTCCGCGTCGAGCGGCCCGAAGAAGCGGTGGTTCACCTGCACGCAGGGCGCCGTGTCGCACCCCGCGAGGCACTCGGCCTCCTCGAGGGTGAACTCGCCGTCGGCGGTCGTCTGCCCGACGCGCACGCCGAGGCGCTCCTCGACGTGCTCGAGCAGCTCGTAGGCGCCGCCGAGCATGCACGCGATGTTCGTGCAGACCGCGACGACGTGGCGGCCGACGGGCTCGGTGTGGAGCATGTCGTAGAAGCTCGCGGTCCCGCGCACCTCGGCCGGCGTCACGCCCGTGAGCTCGGCGACGTCCTCCATGGCCTCCTCGGTCAGCCAGCCGTCCTGGGCCTGCGCGAGGTGGCAGAGCGGGATGAGCGCGGAGCGGCGCTCGGGGTAGACCGCGACGAGCCGCCGCGCGCGCTCGAGGTTGTCCTCGCTGAGGTGCGCCATCAGCGGTCGACCTCGCCGAGCACCGGGTCGACGGACGAGAGGATCGCGACGGTGTCCGCGAGCAGGCTCCCGTGCAGCAGCGCGGGGACGCTCTGGAGGTTCACGAAGCTCGGGCCGCGCCAGTGCATGCGGTAGGGCTTGTTCGAGCCGTCGGAGACGAGGTAGCAGCCGAGCTCGCCGCGGGGCGACTCGATCGCGGAGTAGATCTCGCCGACCGGGGGCTCGAACCCGCGCGTGTACAGCTTGAAGTGGTGGATGAGCGCCTCCATCGACTCGTCGATCCGGGCGCGCGGCGGCGGCGTGATCTTCTTGTCCTGCACGCGGTAGTCGCCGCTCGGCATCTTCTCGAGGATCTGGCGGACGATCCGGATGGACTCGCGGATCTCGTTCAGGCGGACCGCGTACCGGTCGAAGGTGTCGCCGACCGTGCCGACGATCACGTCGAAGTCCACCTCGTCGTACGCGAGGTACGGCATCGCGCGCCGCAGGTCCCAGGCGACGCCCGCGGCGCGCAGTATCGGCCCGGTCGCGGACATCGCGAGCGCGAGCTCCGGCCCGATCACGCCGACGCCCTCGGTCCGCTCGCGGAAGATCGGCTGGCCGGTGAGCAGCTCGTCGTACTCGTCGAGGCGGGTCGCGATCGTCTCCACGATGACCGAGACGTCGTCCTCCCAGCCGTCGGGGAGGTCCGCGGCGACACCGCCGGGCCGGACGTAGTTGTGGTTCATCCGGAGCCCGGTCGTCTTCTCGAAGAACGAGAGGACCATCTCGCGCTCGCGGAAGCCGAAGATCATCATCGTGGTCGAGGCGAGGTCCATGCCGTTGGTCGCGGCCCACATGACGTGCGAGGAGATCCGGTTCAGCTCGGACATGAGCATCCGGATCCACGTCGCGCGCGGCGGCATCTCGACGTCGAGGAGCTTCTCGACCGCGAGGCACCAGCAGATCTCGTTGTTCAGCGGCGAGAGGTAGTCCATGCGCGTGACGTTCGTCGCGCCCTGGACGTAGGTGAGCTCCTCGGCGGTCTTCTCCATCCCCGTGTGGAGGTAGCCGATCACGGGCTTCGAGCGCAGCACGGTCTCGCCCTCGAGCTCGAGCATGACGCGAAGGACGCCGTGGGTCGAGGGGTGCTGCGGCCCGAGGTTGATGATCATCGTCTCGCCCTCGCCGAAGCTCGACGCGTCGAGCTCGGGGTCGAGGGTCGGGTCGAGCGCGCGGTCCTCCGGCACGCGCAGCACCGCGCCCCGCTCGATGAGCAGCTCGACCGCGTCGGTCTCGGCGAGCGGGCCGAGCTCCTGGTCGCCCTCGCCCGTCTCCTGCTCGAACAGCACGTCGAAGTGCGTGCGGAGATCCCCGCCCGCGCCGGCCGTCTCGTCGTGCGCGCCGGGCGCGCCGCCGCGTCCGTGCTCTGGCGGGCGCTCGTCGCGGGGGCGGCCCGCGGGGTCGAGCTCGGCCCACTGCGACGCGACCGCGCCCGCGGCCGAGCCGCGCTCCTGCTCGTCGCTCATCGCGGACCCGGCGCGTCTTTGAACTGCACCGGCACGCGGCCGGTCCCGTAGTCCTTGCGGAGCGGGTGGCCCTCCCAGTCCTGCGGCATGAGGATGCGCGTGAGGTCCGGATGGTCCGTGAAGCAGATGCCGAACAGGTCGAAAGCCTCGCGCTCCATGTTCTCCGAGCCCGGGTAGCAGCGGAACAGGGTCGGGACCGACGCGTCGTCCTCGGGCACCTGGACGCGCAGCCGGACGCGCCGGCGCCGCTCGAGGCTCAGCAGGTTCACGACGACCTCGAAGCGCTCGGCCGCGACGCCGTCGGGCAGCGGCCGGTCCATGTGCGCGAGGTAGTCCACGGCGCACAGGTCGCTGCACATCGCGAAGCCCGCACCCTTCAGCGCGACGGCGGCGGCGAGGTAGCGCTCGCGCGCCGGGAACAGGACCTCGTCCCCCCGGAAGTACGCGACGGGCACGCCGTCGAGCGCCGCGAGCTCGGCGACGAGCGAGCCCTCGGGCGCGCCACCTGTCGCCGGTGCGTCCGGCACGCCGTCGCGGACGTCGGTCAACGAGGCGTCCCGAGGTGCACGGGGCGCGCGAGCGGCTGGGTCCACCCCGGGACCTCGGCCGCGAGGTCGACGCCGGCACCGGCGCCGGCCGCGGCGCGCCGCCGCATGATCTCGCCCGTGCGCACCTTCTCGTGGAGCGTGAGGATCGCGTGCATGAGCGTCTGCGGGCTCGGCGGGCAGCCGGGCGCGTACACGTCGACGGGCACGACCTGGTCGACGCCCTGGACGATCGCGTAGTTGTTGAACATCCCGCCGGTCGACGCGCAGACGCCCATCGAGATCACCCACTTCGGCTCGACCATCTGGTCGTAGACCTGGCGGAGCACCGGCGCCATCTTCTGCGAGAGCCGGCCGGCGACGATCATGAGGTCCGCCTGGCGCGGGGACGGGCGGAACACCTCCATGCCGAAGCGCGCGAGGTCGAAGTCCGCGGCGCCAGCCGCCATCATCTCGATCGCGCAGCACGCGAGCCCGAAGGTCGCGGGCCACATCGAGTGCTCGCGGGACCATTTCACGAAGTCCTCGAGCTTGCCCGTGAGGAAGTTGTTGCTCAGTGATTCGAGACCGTTCCAGTCCATCGTGCGCCCTACGCCGCCTCGCCGGAGCCCGCCCCGACCCGGCGGACGGTCGACGAGGTCGTGCGCTGTGCGGCGGCGGTCACCGGCCGGATCCGCTTCACCGGGCCCCAGTCGAGCGCGCCGTTTGCCAACAGGTACAGGAAGGAGAAGAACACGGCTGCCGCGAACACGACGATCTCGACGAGGCCGAAGCGGCCGAGCTCGTTGTAGACGACGGCCCACGGGAACAGGAAGATGATCTCGATGTCGAAGATCACGAAGATCATCGCGATGAGGTAGAAGCGCACGGGGAAGCGCTGCGGCGGTCCCTCGGTCGGGACGATCCCGCACTCGTACGGGGCCTCCTTCGCGGACGTCGGGCGCTTCGGCGCGAGGAGCTTGGACGCGAAGATCGACAGGCCCGCGAAGGCGAGCGCCAGCACGAAGAGGATCAAGATCGGGAGATAGCTGTCCAGGCTGCCCATGGCTCTCGACGGTTCTACCACGACGGCCTCCCCGCGGGCATATCCGCCGTGCAGCGCCGTGGCGGGCGCCCGCCGTGCAGCCGTCGGGCCCGCGCTCCCCGGTAGTGTCCTGTCGTGCCCGCCGTCCCCGCGAACCGCCGCGACCCGGCCGGCGACCGCCCGCCGCGGCCCGCGACCCGCAGCTGCGACGTGCTCGTCGTCGGCGCCGGCCCGTCGGGGTCCGCCGCCGCGTACTGGCTCGCGGACGCGGGGCACGACGTGCTCCTCGTCGAGAAGAAGCACTTCCCGCGGGCCAAGACGTGCGGCGACGGGCTCACGCCGCGCTCGGTCCGCCAGCTCGAGGACATCGGGCTCGGGCCCGACCTCGAGCACCACCACCGCTACGACGGCCTGCGGGCGATCGCGTTCGGCAAGGAGCTCCTGCTCTCGTGGCCGAAGCACCCCGACTTCCCGAGCTACGGCTACGTGGTCACGCGCTCCGACCTCGACGCGCTCGTCGCCTCGCGCGCCGAGAAGGCCGGCGCGACGCTCTGGCAGGGAGCGGAGGCCGTCGCGCCGCTCGGTCCCGACTCGGGACGCGGCGGGCCGGCGCTCGGCGCGGTCGTGGCGGACCGCGACGGGGGCGGGACGACCGAGGTCAGCGCGCGCTACGTCGTCGTCGCCGACGGCGCGAACTCGCGCTTCGGCCGCGCGCTCGGCGCGTCCCGCGACCGCTCGGTCCCCCTCGGGATGGCGATCCGCGGCTACTACTCCTCGCCGCGCCACGCGGAGCGGTACATCGAGTCGCACCTCGACATCCGGGACGCCCACGGCGACGTCGTCCCCGGCTACGGCTGGATCTTCCCGCTCGGCGACGGGCGGGTGAACGTCGGCATCGGCCTGCTGTCGACCTTCGACCGCTGGAAGCAGGTGAACACGTCGAAGCTGATGGACGCGTTCGTCGCCTACGCGCCCGGGTCGTGGTGCCTGTCGCCGGAGACCGCGCTCGGCGCGCCCACCGGGGGCCGGCTGCCGATGGGGCTGTCGGTCGGGCCGCGCGTCGGCCCCGACTACCTCATGACCGGCGACGCCGGCGGGTCGATCAACCCGTTCAACGGCGAGGGCATCGCGTACGCCTACGAGACCGGGCGCCTTGCCGCGGCCGCGCTCGGCGAGGCGCTCCGCTCGGGCGACCCGGCGGCGCTCGCGGGCTACGAGGCGCGCCTCGCCGAGACCTACGGCCTCTACTACCGGCTCGGGAGCGCGTTCATGAAGCTCATGGGGCGCGGCGACCTCATGCGCCTGACGGTCGGCACGGGGATGTACTCGCGCACGGTCATGGAGTGGGTGCTGCGGATCATGTCGAACCTCGTGCGCGACGACGAGCTCGGCCCCGCAGAGGCCGCGTACCGGGCGATCGCCGCGATCGCACGGCGCGCGGGTTGAGCGCGGCCCCACGCGGGGCACGGCGGTGCGCCGGTCCAGCTCGTTGGTGACGAAGGACCCTTCACGCCGCGCCTCGCCGTAGGTACCGTGCCGGTGGCCGGGCGAGGACCGGGCCCGGGCGGGCGGTCGTCGCTGGGCCGCCGCGCCGGGATCCGACCACGAGGAGCGGGGCCGAGATGCCTGACGACAGAGCGGTGGGCGGCGAGCGGGCGGTGGGCGGCGAGCGGGCGCGCCTGCCGCGCGGGCAGCGGGCCTGTCGGCGCTTTTCCCGGCGCCGGCGCGCGCCTGGCACCGGCCGCGTCCTCGTCCGGGCGGCGTCGATCGCGGCGGTCGTCGTCGCGTCGAGCGCGTTCACGACCGGGCACGTCGTCGACCCGCACGCGTCGGGGAAGCGCCCGAACATCGTGTTCGTCCTCACGGACGACCTCGCGCGCAACCTCGTGACGAAGCAGTTCATGCCGAACCTCGCGGCGCTCGAGCAGCAGGGCACGACCTTCACGAACTACTTCGTCGCGGACTCCCTCTGCTGCCCCTCGCGGGCCACGATCTTCACGGGCCGCTTCCCCCACGACACGGGCGTGTTCACGAACCGCGGGCCGAACGGAGGCTACCGGACGTTCAACCAGCACGGCGACCAGCGCTCGACCATCGCGACCGACCTGCACGCGGCCGGCTACCGCACCGCGATGATGGGCAAGTACCTGAACCGCTACCACCCGAGCGACCCGCCGGCCCCCGGCTGGGACACCTGGGACGTAGCGGACTGGGGCTACCCGGAGTACAACTACTCGCTCAACGAGAACGGCAAGGTCGTCCACTACGGCGGGCCGGACGTTCCCGGCAAGGACAACTACCTCACCGACGTGCTCTCGGGCTTCGCGGACTCGTTCGTGTCGGGCTCGGTCGCCCGCTACCCGACGAAGCCGTTCTTCCTCGAGGTCGCGACCTTCGCGCCGCACTCGCCATACACGCCCGCGCCGCGCTACGCCAACCTCTACCCGCACCTCGCCTACCCGAGGACGCCCGCGTTCGGCGCGAAGAACACCGCCGCGCCCGCGTGGCTGCGGAACGTCCCGGCGCTGAGCGCGAAGGACCGGTCGAGCATCACGACCGCGTTCCGCAGGCGCGCGCAGGCCGTGAAGTCCGTCGACGACCTCATCGGCAACCTCGTCGCGACGCTCCGCAGCACGGGCGCGCTCGCGAACACCTACTTCGTGTTCAGCTCGGACAACGGGCTGCACATGGGCGAGCACCGCCTGATGCCGGGCAAGCTCACCGCGTTCGACACCGACATCCACGTCCCGCTCATCGTCGTCGGTCCCCGCGTACCGCCCGGCACGAGCGTGGCGAGCTTCGCCGAGAACGTCGACCTCCGGCCGACCTTCGACGCGCTCGCGGGCCTGCGCCCCGGCGAGCCGGTCGACGGCCGGAGCCTCGCGCCGTTGATCTTCGGCGCGGGCCCCGGTGCTCGCGCGCCCGCGGGCTGGCGCCAGGGCGTGTACGTCGAGCACATGGGACCCGTCTCTGACGCCGCCGACGACCCCGACCGCCCCGATCCGTTCAGCGGGAACCCGACGAGCTACATCGCGCTCCGGCTGCGAAGCGCGCTCTACGTCCAGTACGGCGACGGCGAGCACGAGTACTACGACCTGCGCCGCGATCCGTACGAGCTCCACAACGTCTACGCGTCGCTCCCGGCGTCGCGAAAGGCCGCGCTCCGCGCCGAGGCGCTCCGCCTGAAGGCGTGCCACGACCGGCCGGCGTGCTCGGACGTGCGGGCGGTCGTCTGACGGGCGAGCGGCGCCGCGCCGGGCGGCCCGGCCCGGCTCAGCTCGCCGCGAGCTCCTTCGCGACCTCGGCCGCGGCCTCGACCGTGCGGTCGATCTCCGCGGCGCCGTGCGCGAGCGACGTGAACATCACCTCGTACGGGCTCGGGGCGAGGCCGATGCCGCGCTCGGCCATCGCCGCGAAGTACCGCGCGTAGCGCCCGTTCGCCGCGGCGCGCCGCGCGCCCTCGTAGTCGACGACCGGCTCGTCGGAGAAGAACAGCCCGAGCAGCGTCCCGACGGCGGGGACCTGCGCGGCGACCCCGGCTGCGGCAAACGCGTCGGCGAGGCCGGCGGCGAGCCCCGCGACGCGCCCCTCGAGGTCCCGGTAGGCGTCGTCGCCGAGGAGGTCGAGCGCCGCGATGCCCGCGGCCGTCGCGAGCGGGTTCCCCGAGAGCGTGCCCGCCTGGTAGACGGGACCGGTCGGTGCGAGGACCTCCATGAGGTCGCGCCGCCCGCCGAGCGCCGCGAGCGGCAGGCCGCCGCCGACGACCTTGCCGAAGCACCAGAGGTCGGGGCGCACGCCGAAGCGGCCGCTCGCGCCGTCGCGACCGAGGCGGAACCCGGTGATGACCTCGTCGAACACGAGGAGCGCACCCGCCTCGTCGCACGCGCGCCGCAGGCCCGCGAGGAAGCCGGGAGCCGGGGCGACGAGCCCCATGTTTCCCGCGACAGGCTCGACGACGACGCATGCGACGCGCTCGTCGAGGTCCGGCACCGTGTTGTACGGCGCGACGACCGTGTCCGCGACGGCCGCGGCCGGCACGCCCGCCGAGTCCGGCAGCCCGAGCGTCGCGACGCCGCTCCCGCCGGCCGCGAGGAGCCCGTCGCTGTGGCCGTGGTAGCAGCCCGCGAACTTCACGATCCGGTCCCGGCCCGTCGCGCCGCGCGCGAGCCGCACGGCGGTCATCGCGGCCTCGGTCCCCGAGGAGACGAAGCGCACCATGTCGCAGCCCGGCACCGCCGCGGTCACGCGCGACGCGAGCTCGACCTCGCCGGGCGTCGGCGCGCCGAACGTCGTCCCGCGCCCCGCGGCGTCGCGCACCGCGGCGACGAGGGCGGGGTGCGCGTGGCCGAGGATCGACGCGCCCCAGGACTGCACGTAGTCGAGGTAGGTCCTTCCGTCGACGTCCGTGACGTACGCGCCGCTGGCGGACGCGACGAACCACGGCGTCCCGCCGACCGCGCGGAACGCTCGCACCGGCGAGTCGACGCCGCCGGGCATGAGCTCGCTCGCCCGGGCGAACCACTCGGCGCTGCGCGGCCCGCTCATCGTCGCGGCGTCCGGCGGCCCGCGCGCCCCGCGCGCCCCGCGCGCCCCGCGTGACGGTCAGCCACGCGCCGACCCGAGGAGCTCGGCGACCTCGGCCGCGAAGTAGGTGAGCACGATGTCCGCGCCCGCTCGCCTGATCGCGGTCAGCGTCTCGAGCACGACCGCCTCGCGGTCGATCGCGCCGAGGCCGGCGGCCGCCGTGATCATCGCGTACTCGCCGCTCACCTGGTAGGCCGCGACGGGCACGTCGACCGCGGCGCGCACGTCCGCGACGACGTCGAGCGAGGTGATCGCGGGCTTCACCATGACGATGTCCGCGCCCTCTCCGACGTCGAGGAGCACCTCGGCGAGCGCCTCGCGGCGATTCGCAGGGTCCTGCTGGTAGCCGCAGCGGTCGCCGCCACCCGCGATCCTCACGTCGACCGCGTCGCGGAACGGCCCGTAGAGCGCGGACGCGTACTTCGCCGCGTACGCGAGGATCCCGACCTCGCTCCGCCCGGCACCGTCGAGCGCGGCCCGCACGGCCGCGACCTGGCCGTCCATCATCCCGCTCGGAGCGACGAGGTCCGCGCCGGCCTCGGCCTGCGCGATCGCCGCCTCCGCGTAGCGCTCGAGCGTCGCGTCGTTGTCGACCTCGCCCCGGCGGTCGAGCAGGCCGCAGTGGCCGTGGTCCGTGTACTCGTCGAGGCAGAGGTCGGGCATGAGCACGAGGTCGTCGCCGACCGCGTCGCGCAGCGCGCGCAGCGCGACCTGGACGATCCCGTCGGGGTCCGACGCGCCGGAGCCGACCGCGTCCTTCGCCGCGGGGACGCCGAAGAGCACGACACCCGGCACCCCGAGGTGCACGAGCCGCTTGGCCTCGACGACGAGCGAGGCGACCGTGTGCTGGACGACGCCGGGGAGCGAGCCGATCGGCGCGGGCTCGTCGATGCCCTCGCGGACGAACAGCGGGGCGACGAGGTCGTCGGCGGAGATCCGGGTCTCGGCGACCATCCGTCGGAGCGCGTCCGTGCGCCGGAGCCGGCGCATCCGTCGGTCGGGGAACCTCACGGCACGCGAGCCTAACGGGCGCACCCGGCCCCGACCGACCGGCCGCGGCGGGCGCCCGCCCGGCGTCAGGCGCCGCTCGCGAGCGGGATGGACTGGCCGAGCACCGAGCCGACGGTGTCCAGCAGGTCCGCCGGCGTCCAGCTGCCGAAGCCGGCGTGCGCGAGGTTCTGGCGGCCGTTTGCGTCGAGCGTCCGGGCGAGCGCCGCGCTCAGCTTGCCGCCGGTGTTCGGGTTGCCGGCGGTGACCGCCCGCTCGACGCCGGACCGGTCGAGGACGAACACCTCGTCGGAGTGCGCGACGTCGTACGTGTAGGGCTTGCCGGTCTCCCAGTCGATCGCGGGCGGCTTGCCCTCCGCGACGCGCTGGTAGACGACGCCGAACCACGACCACAGGCGGTCGAGGTTCGCGACCGACCCGGTGAGCATCGTCCAGTGGACGCCGAACGCCTTGCCGTACGCGCGAAAGCGGCTCGGGGTGTCCCGGCCGGGGTCGATCGACGCCTCGACGATCGTCACGCGTCGCTGGAGGTGCGCCGCGCGAAGCGAGTGCTCGACCGTGAGCAGGGCGCCGGTCGTGATCGGGCAGATCTCCTGGCAGGAGGTCATGAAGTCCGCGAGGACGACGACCCGGCCGCGGAGCGCCGCGAGGTCGGTGGTCCTGCCGAGCTCGTCGACGAGCGGGATGCGGGCGATCGCGCCCGGGATCGGCCGGTCGGTCGTGCCGAAGGGATCGGGCGTCGCCGGCGTGCTCGCGCGCCGAGCGAGGACGAGCCCGATGCCGCCGCCGACGAGCACGGCGACGACCACCGCGGCGATCGAGGCGAGGACCACGCGCCGCCGGGCGCGCTCGACGTCGGTCCGTTCCTCCGGCACGGTCGCGACCCTAGACCGCGACGGCGCGCGCCGAGATGCGACCGTGCGGCAGCGCCGACGTGCGGGCCGCGCTAGCCGCGACCCTGCGGCCCGCGCCGCCCCGGCCGGCCGGCCACCGCGGCGTGCGCGGCGAGCGCGGCCACGAGCGCCTCGGCCGTGTGCTCGGCGGCCTCGACCGTGACCTCGAGACCCGCGGCACGCGCCGCGGCGGAGGTCACCGGACCGATCGTCGCGACGACCGGGGGGACGCGCCCCGCGCCCGCGGCCGCGAGGAACGCCGCGACCGCGGACGGCGACGCGAACGTGACCGCGTCCGCCCCGTCGAGCTCCCGGAGCCGCTCCGCGGCGACCTCGGCCGGGACCGTCGCGTACGCCGCGACGATCTCGACCTGCCAGCCGAGCTCCCGCAGCGCGTCCGGGACGACGTCGCGTGCGACCGCCGCGCATGCGAGGAGGACGCGGCCCGCGGACGCGCCGCCCGCCGGCGGGGGGAAGGCCGCGGCGAGCGCCTCGCCGGTATAGCGGGCGGGAACGAGGTCCGCGACGACGCCCCGGAGCGAGAGCACCTCGGCCGTCGCCGGGCCGACCGCCGCGACCTTCGCCGGGCCGAACGAGCGGGCGTCGCGGACCGCGCCGAGGAGCCGCGACGCGGCGTTGGCCGAGGCGAGGACGACCCAGTCGAAGCCGGCGAGCCGCGACGCGGCGTCGCGGAGCGCCGCTCCCCCGTCGTGCGGATCCGCGATCTGGAGGACCGGGAGCTCGACGGACCGCGCGCCGAGGGACTCGAGCCGGCGAGCGAGCGCTGCGCCCTGCTCGGCCGCCCGGGTGACCACGACGCGCCAGCCGAACAGCGCCCGCTCCTCGTACGACGCGAGGTGCATGCCCGCGACCTCCCCGACGACGATCGTGGCCGGGCTCGCGACCTCGAGCTCGCCGAGCTCCGCGAGCGTCGTGCGCCGCGACCGCTGCTCGGGCGTCGTGCCGCGCTCGACGACGAGGACGGGCGTCGCGCGGTCACGCCCGGCGGCGACGAGACGGCGCGCGATCTCCGCGCGCGCCGCGACGCCCATGAGCACGACGACCGTGCAGCGCGATCGTGCGAGCAGCTCCCAGTCGACCGGCGAGGACGTCGCCGCGGCGTCGTGACCGGTCACGACCGCGACGCCCGACGACGCGCCGCGATGGGTCACCGGGACGCCCGCGTACGCGGGCACGGCGATCGCGGCGGAGACGCCGGGGACGACCTCGTAGCCGACGCCCGCGTCGCGAAGCGCGGCCGCCTCCTCTCCGCCGCGCCCGAACAGGTAGGGATCGCCCCCCTTCAGGCGCACGACGGTCCCACCCGCCCGGCCGAGCGTGACGAGCAGCTCGTCGACGTCCGCCTGCGCCGGCGACGCCGACGTCGCGGACTTCCCGACGTCGACGAGCCGCGCGCCCGGCCGGGCGAGCGCGAGCACCCGCGCGTCGACGAGCCGGTCGTGGACGACGACGTCCGCGGCCGCGAGCAGCTCGGCCCCGCGCATCGTGAGCAGCGCGGGGTCCCCCGGGCCGGCGCCCACGAGGTAGACGGTCACGGCCGGCGCCTCACGCCGGCGACGCCCACCCGCCCGCGAGCGCGCGGGCGCCCTCGCCGGAGCGTGCGATCGCGTCCGCGAGGCCCGCCCCGAGCGCTTCGGGATCGCGGCCGGTCGCGCTCCGGCGCACGACCGTCGAGCCGTCGCGCGTCGCGACGAGCCCCTCGATCGCGAGCGCGCCGAGAGGATCGGCGGGGTCGACGGGTGCCGCGTACGCGCCGACCGGCGCGTCGCAGCCACCGCCGAGGCGCGCGAGGAACGCCCGCTCCGCCCGGACGCTGCGGTGCGCGGGGACGTCGTCGCTCGCGGCGAGGCGCGCGAGCGCGTCCCGGTCGTCCTCGCGGCAGCGGAGCGCGAGCGCGCCCTGGCCGACCTGGGGCAGGACGACTGCGGTGGCGAGGACGTCCGCCGCGTGCGACTCGAGCCCGAGGCGCACGAGCGCCGCGAGCGCGACGACCACCGACCCGCGATCCGGGACGCGCTCGAGCCGCGTCGCGATGTTGCCCCGCAGCTCCGCGAACACGAGGTCCGGGCGCGCGGCGGCGAGCTGCGCGCGCCGGCGGACCGCCCCGGTCGCCACCGTCGCGCCGGGCCCGAGCGCGGCGAGTGACCGGCCGACGAGCGCGTCGCGCACGTCCGCGCGGTCCGGCACGGCCGCGAGCACGAGGCCCGCGGGCGGCGCGCCCGCGGGGAGGTCCTGCGCCGAGTGCACCGCGACG
>DAHUXW010000013.1 GCA_027306925.1 Acidimicrobiaceae bacterium
AGCTCGCGGCCGATCCCTGCGACGCGGTGACGTTGAGCACGACCGCCGTCGCGGTCGCGGGCACGGCGTCGCTCACGTTGCTGCTCGCGACCGTGACCGCGCTCGCCGCCCCGGGGCCGATCTTCGCACCGGCCGCGAGCGGCGGGCCCATCGCGCGAAGGAAGGCGAGCTCGTCGTGCTCGTCGGTGCGAGCCTGTAGATCGCGGGCCCATCGCGCGAAGGGAGGCGTGGCTGCGCGAGATGGGACGCGACACGTGCATCTGGCTGATGCCGGCCCGTGCCGCGATCTCGGTCTGGGTCAGGTCGTCGACGAAGCGCAGGCGCAGGATGAGCCGCTCACGCTCCGGTAGGTGCTCGAGGAGCGGGACGAGGAAGATGCGCCGATCCGCTCGGGCGAGCTCCCCGTCGGACGTCCCGAGTCGGGATGCGATCGTCTCGCCGCCCGGGCCCCGCACGTCGACGGATGTCGCGCGGTAGGGGTGCCCCGCTTCGAGGGCTTCGCGCACGTCGTCCTCCGAGCTGTCGGTCTCCGCGGCGAGCTCGCGGACCGTGGGGGTGCGGCCGAGCTGTTGCGACAGCTCCTCGACCGTCGTGCCGATCCGCAGGAAGAGCTCCTGGATCCGGCGCGGGGCGCCGACCGACCAGCCCTTGTTGCGGAAGTGCCGCTCCATCTCGCCGATCACCGTCTTCGTCGCGAACGTCGAGAGCTCGAAGCCGAGGTCGGGGTCGAATCGCTCGAGCGAGTTGATGAGCCCGAAGGCCCCGACCTCGACGAGGTCGTCCACGGGCTCCCCCGGGTGCGGGAATCGCCGCGCGAGGGCGACGACCAGCCCGAGGCAGGAGGTGACGATCTCGTTGCGCAACTCGGTGTCGCGCGACGCCGCGTGCCGCCGGAGCCGGTCGTCGCCCACCGGGGCGTCGCGGGTGGCCCTCGCCGTCACACGGCCGCCTTCACGACCCGGCTGCCCGCTGCCGGCTCGCGGAGGTGGTCGACGGTGCAGTCGACCTGCACCGCGCCGTCCACGATCGCGAAGCGCGGGGTGAGGCGGCTCCGCGCGGTCGCGCCCTCGGCGCACAGCGTGCACAGCTCGTCGACGGCGAGGCGCAGGTCCTCGACCGTCGCCACGTCGAGGTCCAGGCGGGCGGCGACGTTCGCCGCGGCGAGGCGGAGCAGCGGCCAGTTCTCGGGCTCGGTCGGCACGGAGATCGCAACGCGCCGCGGGTCCTCGTGGTCGAGTCGGCCGGGGGCTCGCGACGCGGCGCCGCTTCCTGCGGCCGCGGTATGTCGCGAGCGCCCCGTCGCCGGCGGCGAGACGCTCGGTCCGGAGCGCGGGCGCGGTCGACGCGTCGACTTCGCCGCGCGCCGTGACGATCGGGACGTCGCCGCGCCGCTCGACGGTGACCTCGAAGACCTCGTCCATGTGCGCCACCTTCGCGATCGCCCGGACGGGGACACAGCTCGCGGCGAGCATATCCGGCGCACCAGTGGGCGGGCGGGGGGCAGGCGCGTTCCGTGCCGCGACGCGCGAGGCGACGTACGCGCACCGCCGATGCGCCGGCCGCGAGCGGCGCTCGCACGTCAGGGGACGACGAGCACCTTCCCGAGCGCGCCGTGCTCGACGGCGACCTGCGCGGCTGCGACCTCCTCGAGCGGGTAACGGTGGACCGGGAGCGACGAGAGCGCGCCGTCCGCGAGCGCCTCGCCCGTCCACGCGACCGCCGCGGCGATCTGCGGCGCGGGAACGCCGTAGAGGAGCACGTAGTGGATCGTCGCGTTCGCTGCCATGAGCCGCCGGGTCGGGAGCACCGGGTCGGTCGTCTCGCTCGCGTAGACCACGATCACCGTGCCGGGCCCGCAGAGCGCGAGATCGAGCTCGCGGTTCGCGCCGAGCGCGACCTCGACGATCCGGTCGACACGCGGGGCCCACGAGCGGACATGCTCGACGGCGGCCGGGTCGCGGTAGTCGACCACGAGGTCCGCCCCCGCGGCGCGCGCGAGCTCGGCCTTCTCGACCGAGCTTGCGGTCGCGACGACGCGCGCGCCGCCGCGCTTCGCGAGCTCGATCGCGAAGTGCCCGACCGCACCGGCACCGCCCGCGACGAGCACGGTCGTCCCGTCGAGGGCGCGCGGGTCGCCGCCGAGGCAGTGCGCCGCCGTGACCGCGGGCACGCCGAGGCTCGCGCCGAGCTCGTCGGACGCGCCGTCCGGGAGGGGCGCGGCGCGCGCCGCGGGCACGACGCTGTACTCGGCGGCGGTGCCGTAGCGGTTCGCGAACGCTGCGAGGTGCAGCCAGACCCGCTGGCCGATCGCGAGGTCGACGACGCCCTCGCCGAGCGCGTCGACCACGCCCGCTCCGTCGTGGTGTGGGACCTGGAACCCGTCCGGCGCGCCACCGGTCGCTCCGGATCTGGACTTCCAGTCGGTCGGGTTGACGCCCGAGCACGCGATCCTCACGCGCACCTCACCGGGTCCCGGGAGTGGCGTCTCGACGTCCTCCACCGACAGGACGCTCCCGGCGGGACCGGTCGTCCGGTACATCGCAGCTCTCATCGTTCTGGCCTCCCGGCCCGCGATCGCCGGCTACGTGCCGGCGAGGGCGTCGCGCACGGTGCCGAGCAGCAGCGTCGCGCTGAACGGCTTTGGAGCACGGTGGCACCTTGCGCGAGGATCCTGCGCCGCGCGAGCACGTCCTCACTGTATCCCGAGGTGAACACGACCGGTCGGACCGGACGGAGCCGCGCGATCTCGTCGGTCAGCTCCCGTCCGGTGCCCTTCGGGAGCACCGAGTCCGTGAGGGAAGGTGGAAGTCGTGGAGGCTCGCGAGCGCGACGGCCTCCGCGGCGGTCGCGGCCTCCCGGTCGGGCGCGGAGGTCGCCGAGGACGGCAGGTGCACGCGGAACGACGTGCCGATGCCGGGCTCGGAGTAGACGGTGACCGAGCCCCCGTACTCCCGCGCGATTCCGTAGACGGTGGCGAGGCCGAGCCCCGTTCCCTCGCCGCGAGGCTTCGCGGTGAAGAACGGCTCGAAGATCCTGGCCGCGACGTCCGGTTCCATGCCGATCCCGGTGTCGCTGACGACGAGCTCGCGCACGCTCTCGCTCGACGCGGCGGCGACGGCCGCCGCGAGGTTCGCCCCGGCGAAGACGTGCCAGCCGACGCCCGCGACCCGCGCGCTCGCGACGAGGGCGGGCACGCCGTCGAGGCCCGCGTGGGCCGCGGGCGCGCCCGCTCGCGCGAAGTCCGTGCCAGCGAGGGGGGCCCCGACGACGTGCTGCGGGTCGACCGAGCTCGCGAGCGCGGTCGACCGGTTCGCGGTCGTGACGACGAAGCTCAGGCGGCGCGGCCCTCCGACCGTCGCGGTCGTCGTCGGCCCGACGCTCGAGAGGTAGAGGAATGCGACGACCGCGCCGCGACCCGCGAGCGGCGCGGTCACGAGGACGTCGATCGTGCCGGTCCTCGGGTCGCGCACCGGGTACCGGGTCGAGTCGGCACGCACCGCCCGCCCGAGCCACGCGGCTCCCGCGTACGGCGCACCCCGAGACGCGTGCAGCGACGAGCAGGCGACGGCGCCGGTGCGCGAGACGATGTCGAGATGCCCGGTGGCGAAGGCGCCGGCTCCCGCGAACTGCAGGGAGCAGCCGCTCGGCGACGTGAGGACGCGGTCGATGCCCGGCGTCGCCGCGAGCCGGTCGACCTGCGTCCTGGCAGCCCCGAGGTCCGAGGTGAGGTCGCGCGCGCCGCGCGCCGCGCGCTGCGCCGTAGTGCGCGGCGCCGAGGCCGACCGCCCGGGCGCCTCCGAGCGCGGCGTCGCGCTCGTAGAGCGCGCTCGCGGCCGCTGCGGCGACGACCACGACCATGAGCGCTGGCAGGTGGGCCTCGAGCGGCCACCCCGGGCGAGCGTGGCCGGCACCGGCGCTCCTTGCGGCATCTCGCGACATGTCGACCGAAGGTTGCCGAGGGACCGACAGACCGCTCTGCCGCGCGCGCGGCGGTCCTGACTACGCAGCGCAGCGGAGTTGTTGTGCCGGACTACGGGGAGTCGCATCGCGGATCTGGCGGAGGTTGCCGGAACGTGCGGCCCGCATGTCCCGACATCGTCCGTGCAGTGCGACAAGCGGGACGACGGCCCGCGCGCCCTACAGTGGGATCGAGCGTCATGACGAAACCCGCGAGCACGCCGCCGACGAGGGACAAAGGCACGCCGACCGCGCCACCACCGCCACCGGCGTGGCGTCACTACCTGTGGCTGCTCGCGATCGCGCTGTTCGTCGTGCTCTACATCGTGCTGCCGACGACGCAGTCCTCGAAGTCGGTGACGCTGAACTACTCCCAGTTCCTCCACGACGTCGCGGCGCACAAGGTGAAGAGCGTCACGCTCGACACGACCGGCGGCGCGACGGGCACGTTGTCGAGCGGCTCGCTGTTCACGACCGCGATCCCCACCCAGGCCGGGCAGGCGCTGCTCGACGAGCTCCAGAAGAACGGCGTGGAGATCTCGACCCAGACGAGCGGCGCGTCGTTCGGCGCCGAGGTGCTGTCGTGGCTCATCCTCATGCTCCCGTTCATCGTGTTCGGCTACCTCTGGTGGCGGCTCTCGCGTCGCTCGGGCGGCGCGCTCCAGGGCGCGCTGAGCGTCGGACGCTCGAAGGCGAAGGTCTTCGACGAGGAGCGTCCGACGACCACGTTCGCGGACGTCGCCGGCTACGAGGGTGCGAAGCTCGAGGTCCGCGAGGTCATCGACTTCCTCCTCCAGCCGGAGCGGTACGCGCGCGCGGGCGCGATGGCGCCGCGCGGGGTCCTCATGGTCGGGCCTCCCGGCACCGGCAAGACCCTTCTCGCACGCGCGGTCGCGGGGGAGGCGAAGGTCCCGTTCTTCTCGGTGACCGGTTCGAGCTTCGTCGAGATGTTCGTCGGTGTCGGAGCGGCGCGTGTGCGTGACCTGTTCTCCGAGGCGCGAAAGCGCGCACCCGCGATCATCTTCGTCGACGAGGTCGACGCGATCGGGCAGCGCCGCGCCGGGACGGGCGCGATCGTCGCGAACGACGAACGCGAGCAGACGTTGAACCAGCTGCTCGCGGAGATGGACGGCTTCGACCCGGCGACCGGCATCGTCGTGCTCGCCGCGACGAACCGCCCCGAGGTCCTCGACCCGGCGTTGCTCCGCCCGGGCCGGTTCGACCGGCAGGTCATGATCCCGCTCCCGAACCTCGCGGAGCGGCTCGCGATCCTGCTCGTGCACGTGCGCGGCAAGCGGCTCGAGCCCGACGTCGACCTCGCGGTGGTCGCGAGGGGCACGCCGGGGTTCTCCGGCGCCGACCTCGCGAACCTGGTGAACGAGGCGGCGATCGTCGCGGTGCGGGCGGACCGCGACGTCGTGAGCGCCGCGGACTTCGAGCAGGCGCGCGACCGCATCATCCTCGGCCGGCGCGAGGGGTCCAACGTCCTGCTCCCCGACGAGAAGCACGCGGTCGCGGTCCACGAGGCCGGCCACGCGCTCGCGGCCGCGTACTCGGACAGGGCCGACCCGGTCGCGAAGGTGACGATCCTGCCGGCGGGACAGGCGCTCGGAGCGACCGAGCAGCTGCCGCTCGTCGAGCGCCATCTCTACGGCGAAGACTACCTGCACGACACCTTGACGGTCCTGTTGGGCGGGCGCGCCGGCGAGCTCGTGGTGCTCGGCCAGGGCTCGACGGGTGCGTCCAACGACCTCGCGAAGGCCACCGAGCTCGCGACGAAGATGGTGCGAGAGTTCGGGCTGTCCGCGGCCGTCGGCCCGGTCGGCTATCCCTCCGGCGGCTCCGTCTTCCTCGGCGGGGGGAGCGAGTTCTCGTCGAGGCCCTTTGCCGAGCACACGCAGGCGGCGATCGACGCCGAGGTCGCGAGGCTGCTCCGCGATGCCGAGAAACGCGCGATCACGGTGCTCACGGACCATCGTGCCGTGCTCGACGAGCTCGTCGAGCTGCTTCTCGCGAACGAGACGGTCGACGGCGCGCAGGTGTACGCGCTTGCCGGACGAGCCGCACCCGCGCTCGGCCAGGCCCGCACGGTCGCGCCGGACCGGGCGGCGTCCTCCGCACAGCCGGGCCCGACCGCCGGCGCGTAGGCGGCGCGGCTTCCTCCGCGGCCGCCGCCCCGATCCTCGTCGTGCACCCGCTCGTCGTCGGCGCGAGCCTGACCGCCGCGTTCGGCACCAGGCGCACGCTCCTCGGCGGGGAGCCGGCCGAGACGGTCCGCCGGCTCGCCGGCGGCGCGAGCGTGGCGCCGGACCTGGTCCTGCTCGCGGGTGGTGCGCCGCACTTCACGCTGCTCGACGGAACCGTGTCTGCGCAACGTTCGTCCTCCCGGGCTCCGTGAACGCCCGGTTCCCGCTGTGGGACCGCCGCCGTCGGACGCTCGCGGTCGTGGCGGCCCGCTCGGTGATGGTTCGGCTGCGGCAGCCGTCATGACGGCTCGGCGCCGCCGGCCTCGATTCGCGCGGCGCGCGCGCCGTTGGACGGCCATGGCACCTGATGAGGAGCCCGGGTACGAGGAGCGCTGGTCGTCGGACGCGGAGCTGCCCGACGACATCTTGCGGCTGCTCGTTTCCGAGCTCGACGCGTCGCACGGCGCCGACCGTCACGAGGCTCGCGCCTGAGCCTCGTAGGCTGTCGCCATGTGGGATCCGGAGCAGTACCTGCGCTTCGCCGACGAGCGGGCCCGGCCGTTCGCGGACCTTCTCGCCTGGGTCCGCACGACTCCGCGGCGCGTGGTCGACCTCGGTTGCGGTCCGGGCCTCCTCACCCGGACGCTGAGCGACCGCTGGCCGGAGTCCGTCGTGACGGGAGTCGACAGCTCCGACACGATGATCCGGGAGGCCGCGGGACGAGCGATCCCGGGTCGGCTCGACTTCGTCCTCGGCGACCTGCAGACGTGGGCGTCGGACGAGCCCGTGGACCTCGTGGTCGCAAACGCGGTGCTCCAGTGGGTCCCGGGCCATCTCGCGCTCTTCGACAGGCTCGCGTCGCTCCTCGCGCCGGGCGGCGTGCTCGCGTTCCAGGTTCCCGGCAACTTCGCGGCGCCCTCCCACGCGGTCGTGCGCGACCTTCGGACGTCACCCACCTGGCGCGACCGGCTCGGCGAGGGGGCGGACCAGACGGTGCTCGTCGCGGAGCCGGCGCAGTACCTGGACGCGCTGCTCGCGTGCGGTCTCGGTGCGGACGTGTGGGAGACGACCTACCTCCAGCTGCTACAGGGAGACGATCCCGTTCTCGAGTGGCTGAAGGGGACGGCGCTCCGTCCCGCCCTCGCACGCCTGGACGCAGGCTCGCGCGAGCAGTTCTGCGCCGAGCTCGCGCCGCTCCTGCGAGCGGCGTACCCGCGCGGCGAGCACGGGACCGTGCTCGCGTACCGGAGGATCTTCGCGGTGGCGTCGCGCGCCGCGGTCGGCTCCGGGCGCTGAGGCGCCACGAGTGACGAGGTGACCGCACGCGGTCTCGGAGGCGTCGCGGCGCTCGACGGGCGCGTGGTCGTCGTCACGGGAGCGAGCGCGGGCATCGGCGCGGCGGCCGCGCAGGCGCTCGCGGCGGCCGGAGCGCGCGTGGCGGTCGTCGGGCGCACGCCAGCGAAGACCGAGGCCGTCGCCGCCCGGTGCGGTGGGACGCCGTTCGTCTGCGACTTCGCGCGGCTCGACTCTGTCCGCGACCTCGCGGCCGAGCTCGTCGCGGATTACGGGCGCGTCGACGTGCTGGCGAACAACGCCGGGCTCTACGCGCGCCGCCGGGAGCTCACGGTCGACGGCCACGAGCTGACCTTCCAGGTGAACCACCTCGCGCCGTTCCTGCTCACGAACCTGCTCGCGGACCACCTAGCCGATGACGCACGGGTGATCACGACCTCGAGCCGGGCGCACCTCGCGGGGCGGGTCGATCGCGCAGACCTCGAGTCCTCGGGCCGGTACGTCGCGTTCTGCACGTACGCGACGACGAAGCTCGAGAACCTGCTGTTCTCGAGCGAGCTCGCTCGTCGTCTCGACGCCCGCGGCGTCTCGGCGGCTGCGTTCCACCCGGGCTCGGTGCGGAGCGACTTCGCGAGGCGGGGCGGAGCGGTCGCGCTCGTGCACCGCACGCCACTCGGCCGGGTCGTGCTCCACTCGCCGGAGTCCGGCGCGGACACGCTCTGCTGGCTCGCGACGGCCCCGAGGGACTCGTCGTGGCGCAGCGGCGGCTACTACGCGAGGCGCCGCCCCGCACGCGCGCTCGAGGTCGTGGGCGACCGCGGCCTCGCGGGCTGGCTGTGGTCGCGGTCCGCGGAGCTCGTCGGCTGCGGTTGACGCGGTCGCCGGCGACGCCGGCCGTGAGGTTGCGCGTCCGCTGCCGCCGCCCGCACAGGCGGCTCCTCGCCACGGTGACGTGGGCGCGCAGCGGGTGAGGGGAGGGAAACATGGACGGCAGATCAGGTCGCCGCCTCGGCCCACGCGAGGTCACGCGAATCGGCGGCGCGTCGGGGATCCTCGCCGAACGAGACGTCCGCGACTTCGTGCGCGGCGCGCTCGACTCGGTCGACCTCGCGATGCGAAGCGTCTGCGTCGTCGTGCCCGACGCGACGCGTACGTGCCCGGTCCCGATGCTGCCGTCGGCGATCCACGACGCGCTCCGCGGGCGCGTCGCCCGGATCACCGTGCTCGTCGCGCTCGGCACGCGCGCGGCCATGGCCGAGCGCGACCGGGCCGCCCACGTCGGCCACCGACCGGGCGCAGCGGAGGTGACGTACCCGGGGACGACGATCCTCGACCACGCGCGGTGGGATCCGGCGGCGTGCGTGGACCTCGGTACGATCCCGGCGGCCCGGCGGCCCGGCGGCCCGGCGGCCCGGCGGCCCGGCGGCCCGAGCTCTCGGGCGGCCTGCTTTGTCGCGATACGCCGGTGCGCGTGAACCGTGCGGTGCTCGAGCACGACGTGACGCTGGTGGTCGGCCCGGTGTTCCCGCACGAGGTCGCCGGCTTCTCCGGGGGCGACAAGTAGCACTTCCCGGGCGTGTCGGGTCGCGAGCCCATCGACGAGTCGCACTTGGTCGGCGCGCTCGTGTCGAGCGCCGAGATCATCGGTGTCCCGGGTGTCACGCCGGTGCGGGCGATCATCGACGAGGCGGCGTCGATGGTCCCGACCACGCGATTCGCACCGTGCGTCGTCACGCGTCCCGGTTCGGCGGACCTCGATGCCGCCGCGTTCGGGGAGCCCGTCGCGGCCTGGGAGTCGGTCGTCGAGACCGCGGCGGCGACCCACAGTCGGTACCGGGGGGCGCCGGTGGCGTGCGTGCTCTCCGTGCTCCCGGAGCGCTCCGCGGACCTCTGGACGGGCGCGAAGGGCTTCTACAAGGTCGAGCCCGTCGTCGTGGACGGCGGCGGGGTCGTGCTGCGCGCACCGCACATCGCCGACCTGAGCGTGACGCACCCGGGGATCGCCGAGATCGGCTAGCACGGTCGCGAGTACTTCATGGCGCAGTGGCAGCGCTTCCGGTCGCGTCCCTGGAACGACCTCGCGCACTCGACTCACGTGCGAGGTGCAGGGACGCACGACGCACGCGACGGCGAGCGCCTGCGCGTGAGCGTGACGCTCGCGACAGCCATGTCGGAGTCCGTCGCCCGGTCCGTGAACCTCGGCTACCGGGACCCCGCGGAGATCGACCCCGACGAGTGGGCCCGCGACGACGGCACGCTCGTCGTTCGGGACGCCGGCGAGGAGCTCCACCGGCTCCGGCTCACCCCGTCGTGATCGACCCGCTCGCCGGCAGCGCGAAATCGCCGGCAGGGGCGGAGCTCGCGTATGACGTGAGCTCGACGTACTCGCCGTTGGTGCCCCCGTACGCGAGGATCCCCTTCGCCTTCGTCACGCAGTACTCGTAGGTCCTCGCCTTCACGGTCACGCTCAGGCACGTCGACGGCTGGCCGGCGATGCTCTTCGTGGTCGTCGAGAACTTCACACCTGCACTCGTCGTCGCCGCGGTGGCTTGCAGCGACTTCAGCGCCGCGACGACACTCGACGGTTCGAACAGCCCGGTGAGGCCGAGCAGCGGGCTCGTCGTCGTGCCCGACTTGACGCAGATCGCGTGGCCGAGCGTCGACGCGCAGAAGTAGGTCTTGCCGGCGAGATCGAGGATGTAGCCACTCCCTGCCCCGAAGCGCAGGTCGGGGGGTCTCTGCTCGAACGTCATGGTCTGCGACGCACCCGCGCCGTGCGTGACGTAGGTCACCTTGAAGGTGAGGTGCTCCTCCGCCGTGAGCGACCGCTCGAGCGTCGAGAACGGGGAAGGCTTCGGCTTGGTCGCCGGGACGGCCGACGCGCCCGGTGCCGCGGCGCCCACTCCCGCGAGGACCGCGGCGCCGAGCAGAAAGGGGGCGAGGAGCACGCGGGCATTGCGCCTCGCGCGCGCAGTGGGTGTGGTGGTCACGGCATCCTCCATCGGGTCTCGGTCCGCCGACCGGGACCGGGTCGCTCGACGCCCGGCCGGAGCCGATGCGATCCTGACGCGCGCCCGTCGCCGCCGTCAATGGTCTGTTGCGTGGAACGTGCAGACAGCCTGTCGTGCGCGAGGCCGGTGCATCGCGCCCGGTCGACCGCTCGCGCTGCTCGGAGCAGTCCTACCTGCTCCTGCGCCGCCGCGCTCCCTGCGGGCCCTGTGTCGCGGGGCCGGGACGGCGCGGCGGCGGGCATCCCGCTTCGAGGATCGCGAAGGCGTCGGACACGTACCGCGTGAGCGCGACCGCGCTGCGGCGCTCACGCGCGGGAGCGCTGCGAAATGCGCGGACTCCGGTGCGCAGCGCGGTGACGGCGGCCCGAGCGGTCACCGCGGCCCGCAGGCGGACGTCTCCCGAGTCCCGGTCCGCGCCCGCGTCGACGAAGCGGTCGGCGAGCACGGCGGTGAGACGCTCCTCCCACTCGATGAACACTCGCACGAGGCGGACGGGCGATGGCGTGGAGGCCGGATCGAGGTTGCGCGCCGACTGCACGAGTGAACGGCCCGCCCGCCCGGCGAGCGACGCGCACACGGCTTCGCGCAGCGCGCCGAGCGGAGGTTCGTCGGGTGATCGGTGCGCGAGCTCGCGTTCGACCGAGGCGAACAGCGCGACGAGATCGGGCAGGAGAAGGTCTTCCTTCGACTCGAAGTAGCGGAAGAACGTCCGCTCGGACACGTCGGCGGCGCCCGTGATCTCCTGGACCGTCGTCGCAGCGAAGCCCTTCGCGCGAAACAGCTCGGCCGCCGCCGCGATCATCGCGTCGCGCGTCGCCTGCTTCTTCTTCTCCCATCGGCCGGTCGAGGTGCTCTCGTTCACGAGCAGATCATAGCGCCGAACAATGATGCCAGATGGTGCGCCATCTGACGGAACTGACAGTTCGCATAGCCATGCAAGAGTAAGGTGGCGGTACCGACAGAAGGCAGTAGTGACGGCTGGAAAAATGGCGCGCATTGCGTGCATATGTCCGCCACAGGCGAGAACGCAGCGAGATTGGCCATGCAGGGGTGGGGGATGTCGCGATCGCGGCGACGACACGCGCGGCGTCATGGTGCCAGAGGTCACCGGGCTGGCGCGCGCGTCGGTCGACGGCGGTGGTGGCGTGGCCCATCGCGCTCTTGCGGGACGCGACCCACGACCACGCGCGCTCGGTCAGGCGCGCTCGGTCAGGCGCGATCGGTCAACAGCTTCAGGATGTCTCGGCGCCACGCGGAGCGCGCCTGTGCGGCCTCGACCGTCTCGGGGTGGACCATCCGGGTGATTCGCGGTTCTCCGGGTCCCGTGTGGAACGCCGAGGCGGACACCTCGATCTCGGTGTCCGCCTTCGTGTAGTGGGCGCGCTGGAGCAGGTAGCCGTTCCAGGATGCGACGAGGAAGGTCTCGATGAACCGCCCGTGCTCGGTGACGTCCTCGAACACCCCCCACCGGGTGCCGCCGAGGTGGCGCCGGACGATCCGAAGCCCGGCCATCGCCGCGAGGAAGTCGTCGACGTCGTCCTCGGCGACGAGGTACTCGACGAGGATCAGCACCGGTCCGTCGTTCGCCGCGATGCGCCGGTTCACGACGAGCGACGGGCTCCCCACGATCTCGAGCGACGCACGGTCGACGACCGGCAGGCCGAAACGGGGGATGACGAGCAGTCCCGGCAGGAACGCGAGGGCCGACACGAGCAGCGTCGTGCGCAGCGGGAGGAAGGAGTCGACGACGCCGAAGCCGAGCCCTCCGACGACGAACGGTCCCTCGAGCACGACGTAGTAGAGGGAGAGCGCGCGAGTCTGCACCCACTCGGGCGTGACCTGGCGAGCGGCGATGACGAATGCCATCGTCGCCCACACCCACGACCCACCTGCCACGAACAGCGTGGGGACGGCGGCCCAGCGGCTCGGCCAGATGACGATCGCCCCGACGGCGAGCCCGTTCGTCACCGTCGCGGCCGCCGCGATCGCGTCGAGGTGCAGGTGGCCCTGGATCCTCGGCACGGTGAGGGCCGCCGTCATCGCACCCGCGCCGGAGATCGCGAGGTAGCTGCCGTAGCCGAGCGCGGAGGTGTGCAGGTAGTGCGCCGCAAATAGCGGGAGCAGCGCGCCGAGCGCGGCTGCGGGACCCGCGTAGAGCGCCGTACGCGCCGCGACCGCTCGGAGCCCCGGGGTGTTCGCGAAATAGCGCCAGCCGGACGAGATCGCCCCGAGGAGGCTCTCGGTCGCGTCCCCGCCCGGCGTCGAGAGGCGCAGGTCGCTGCGTCCCCGCCACACCACGAGGAAGCCGACGAGCGGAACCATGAGCGCGCCGCAGACCGCGAAGAACGCCGCGCTGCCCGCGTCGCGAAGCACCGCGCCGCCGAGCACCGGCCCCACGACCTGGCCGATGTTCCACTGGAAGCTGTCGACGCTCAGCGCGACTGGGGCGATCTCCGCGGGGACCAGGCTCGCGACGGTCGTCCACCACGAAGGCGAGGAGGTGCCGTTCGCGATGCCCATGCCCGCAAGGCCGACGAGGAGCGTCGCGGGCGAGAGCGCGTGCGCCGCGGCGACGACTGCGAGAAAGACCGTCGAGCTCGCGAGGAGGAGCTTCGCGAGCAGGAGCACCGCGCGCCGATCCCTCGCGTCGGCGGCCGCGCCCGAGAACAGCACCGCGAAGATGCCCGCGAGGGGGGTCATCGACGCCGCGAGGGTGACGAGCACCGGAGACTTCGTGAGGCGCTCCATGACGAAGCCGCCGACGAGGGTGACCATCCACACCCCGGAGTTCGCGAAGACGGCGGTCCCCTCGAGCCAGCGGAATGTCCGGCTGCGCAGCGGCGCGAGCAGAGGCGTCACGTTCTCACTGTAGGGAACGTCCGCCGTGAGACGGTGACGCCGGTCGCGCCGGGGCGCGGGCAACAATGGCGCCGTGTCCCGACCGACCCGACCGCTGCGCCGGAGCGCCCGCCGCGGCGCGGCGCCGGCGCTCGTCGCGCTCGTCGCGCTCCTCGTCGGGCCGGGCGGTGTCGCGGCCGCCGGCGCGGGGGAGCGGCCGGTCGCCGCGGTGGACGCCGGCGCGCGGCCGTCGACCCGCTACCCGATCCCCGCGCCACCCGTCCAGCCCGAGCCGTGCCCTCCACCGCCGTCGCCTCCGGGGCCGCCGAGCCCGCCACTCTCGCCCCCGGTCGTCCCCGACCGCGCGATCCCGGTGGTCGCCGCGCCTCCGGCGCGCACCGTCGACCTCGCGCCGATCTCGGGCAAGGGGATCTGGCTCACCGTCTGGAAGGGCGCGCACATAGACGCCGCGAGGATCGTGGCCCTTGCGCGGCGCGCCGGCCTGCGACAGGTCTGGTTGCGCACCGGGAGCAGCGCCGACGGCTACTACGGCGCGCCGCTTCTGCACGCGCTCGTGCCTGGCGCGCACCGCGCCGGCATCGCGGTGATCGCCTGGGACTTCGCGTCGATGTCCGATCCTGTTGCGGACGCCGCGCGCGCGCGGGACGCGGTGCGCGACGGGGCGGACGGCTTCGCGACCGACATCGAGACCCCAGCCGAGGGGACCTACCTCGGGGCTCGGCGTGTGGCGTACTACCTGTCGCTCGTCAGGGTCGCGGTCGGCGACCGCCCGGTCATCGCAGTCGTCCCGCGCCCGCTGCGGTACTGGCTCGCCAACTACCCGTACGCGGCGGAGGCACCGTTCGTCGACGCGTTCGCGCCGATGGTCTACTGGTCGTGCACCGAGCCGGGCCACGCGACGCTGGAGGCGATCCGGGGGCTCGAGCGCATGCGCCCCGTCGTCCCGATCGGGCAGGACTACGACATGGCGTCCGAAGGCGGTCGACACGGGCTGCCGAGCGGAGCCGAGATCTGGCGCTTCCTCGACGTCGCCCGACGCGGCGGCGCGCTCGGCGCGAGCCTCTACGACCTCGAATCGGGAGGAGCCGCGCAGCTCGACTCGCTCGGCGGCTACCCCTGGACCGGTCGGCGATCGGGCTGACGGGGGCGGGGCCGACCCGCGTGCCCAGATGCCGCAGTGTACCCTCTGGGGTATGTGCCGAGCGACGACATGCCCACGATGCAGGCGCCCTACGTGGAAGGGGTGCGGCGCACACGTCGAGCAGGTGCTCGGCGGCGTGCCCCCCGAGCAGCGGTGCGACTGCGGGCCGGTCGCCGCGCGCGGCCCGCGTGCGGCGCGGCCGGCGACGGAGCGTGACTCCGGCGAGGCGACGCGCCCGGCGCGCACGGGCTGGTTCTCGAGAAGGCGCTAGCCGCGGCCCGCAGCGGCCGTCGCAGGCGCGCCCGGCGTCAGCGCGGCGTCGACGCGCCGGGGACGAACGCCGGGCCGTGACCCGGGACGATGCGAGCGACGCCGAGGTCGAGCACCCGTCGGCGCCCCGCGTGGAGCGCCGCCGCGTCGGTGCACAGCGGGTCCTCTTCCGGACCATCCGCCGACCACCACAGGTGCGTGCACGCGACGAGGCCGTGCTCGGTCTCGACGAGCGTCGTGACGTCCTGGGGGGTGTGGCCGGGGGTCTCGATGAGCGTCACGTGCTCGCTCACGCATCGGCCTTCGGCGGGCTGGCCGTCCCACTGGTCCGCGCGGTACACGGCCCACACGTCGTGGACCCGCGCGGCGGGGAAGAGCGCGAGGTGCCACGTGTGGTCGGGGTGGTGGTGGCTGAGCACGACGTCGGTGACCGCCTCGGCGGCGACGCCGAGCGAGGCGAGCGGTTCGAGGATGAGGCTCCGGTCGCGCACCATCCCCGGGTCGACGACCACGTGCGAGGTGCCGTCCGCCACGTGCACGACGCTCGACGCGACGCCGTCGTCGCGGGCGTAGCCGTCGTGGATCACGGTGAGGCGCGCGGGCATTCCCGGAGCCTACGCTCCGTTGCGGGCCGGGCGGCGCCGGTGGTGGTCTGCGTGGGCCGCCACTACCAGGGCGGCCACGGTCACGTTCGACGCGACGGCGCACGAGGAGTCGTACGTGGAATAGCGCTCGTTCGCGGTCGGTTGGACGCGTCATGGCGCGACGGGTGGTGGCGACGGCGTACGGCGGGCCGGAGGTGCTCGCACTCGTGGAGGAGCCGGTGGGCCCCCCCGGTCCGGGCGAGGTGCTCGTAGGCGTCCGAGCGGCCGGCACGAACCCGTTCGACGTGAAGATCTACAGCGGTGGGCTCGGTCGGGATCCCGCGAAGCTTCCCATGCGCCTCGGGTCGGAGGCCGCCGGCGTCGTGCGCGCGGTCGGCGCCGAGATCTCGGGCCCGACCGGAGCGATCCGCGTCGGCGACGAGGTCGTCGTGTTCCGTGCCGCAGGCGCGTATGCCGACGAGATCGTCGCGCCGGCCTCGGCCGTCCTCGCGAAGCCGGACGAGCTGTCCTTCGAGGAGGCTGCCGGCCTCATGCTCGTCGGCACGACCGCGGTCCACGCGCTCGCCGCAGCGGGCGTGGCCGCTGGCGACACCCTGCTCGTGCATGGCGCGGCAGGCGGAGTCGGGAGCTCGGTCGTCCAGATCGCGGTCGCGTCGGGCGCGCGTGTGGTCGGGACTGCGGCACCGGAGCGTCACGACGACCTGCGACGGCTCGGTGCCGTGCCGGTCGCGTACGGCGACGGCCTCCTCGAGCGCGTCCGCGAGCTCGCTCCGGACGGGGTCGACGCGGCGGTCGACACGGTCGGGACCGACGAGGCGGTGGACGTGTCGATCGCGCTCGTCGCGGACCGAGACCGCATCGCGACGATCGCGGCGTTCACGCGCGGCGGCGGGCTCTGGATCAAGGTGCTCGGCGCCGGCCCCGGCGCCGACCCGGGGACGGCGATCCGCGACGCGGCACGTCTGGAGCTCCTCCGCCTCGTGCGGTCGGGGTCCCTGCGCGTCCGCGTCGGGCGCGTCTACCCGCTCGCCGAGGTCGCCGAGGCGCACCGCACGCTCGCGGGCGGGCGCGCGTACGGCAAGGTCGTGCTCGTTCCCTGAGCCCGCCCCTCCGGTCCGGCGGTGGTCGACCGTGGTCGTCGGTCGGTCGACCGTGGTCGTCGGTCGGTCGGTCGGGCGGGCGGACGGGCCGGCCGGCGCGACGCCCGTCGGGCGCGTGGCTCAGCCGCCCGCCATCGCTCCGACGATGAGTAGTGGTTCGGCACCGGAGGCGACCGGCGGCGGGAGCGGGGCGCCGGGCGGCTCGTGCGACAGGTCCTCGCCGCACGCGAAGAAGCGGACGAACGGGCGCCGCTCGCGCGACGCACGGTCCCGGATCGTGCCGAGCAGCTCCGGGTGGAGCTGCTCGAGCGCGTCGAGGACGCTTGCCAAGCTGACCGTGCCGACGACCTCGAGCTCGCGCTCGCCCTCGGTCCCGGCGAGCGCGCGCAGGTGCGCGGGTAGGACGACGCGGACCATCGCGGCTCCTCGTCAGGCGAGAGTCTGGACCTCGACCGACAGCACCGCGGGGAGATCGTGCACGATGGGCGCCCAGCTGTCGCCCGCGTCCGCGGACGCGTAAACTTGGCCGCCGGTCGTGCCGAAGTAGATCCCGCAGCTGTCGAGCGAGTCGACGGCCATCGCGTCGCGCAGCACGTTCACGTAGCAGTGCTCCTGGGGGAGCCCGCGCTCGAGCGGCTCCCACTCGCCGCCGCCGGTCCGGCTCCGGTAGACGCGCAGGCGCCCGTCGGGCGGGAAGTGGTGGGAGTCGCTCGTGATCGGGACGACGTAGACGGTCTCGGGCTCGTGAGCGTGCACGTCGATCACGAAGCCGAAGTCGGTCGGGAGGTCGCCGCTCACCTCGTGCCAGCTCTCGCCGGCGTCGTCGGTGCGCATGACGTCCCAGTGCTTCTGCATGAAGATGGTCCCGGGTCGGCTCGGGTGTGACGCGAGCCGGTGGACGCAGTGCCCGACCTCGGCCTCGGGACCCGGGATCTCGCCGGAGCGGAGGCCGCGGTTCACGGGGCGCCACGTCTCGCCGGAGTCGTCGGTCCGGAACACGCCCGCGGCGGAGATCGCCACGAACATCCGCGCCGCGTCCGCGGGGTCGACGAGCACCGTGTGCAGGCACATGCCGCCGGCGCCCGGTTGCCACGACGGTCCGGAGCCGTGCGTTCGGAGCCCGGCGAGCTCGGTCCACGTCGCGCCGCCGTCGCTCGACTTGAAGAGCGCTGCGTCCTCCACACCCGCGAACACCGTGTCCGGGTCGCTCGCGGACGGCTCGAGGTGCCAGACGCGCGCGAACTCCCATGGATGCGGCGTGCCGTCGTACCACTGGTGCGTGCCGGGGACGCCTTCGTAGGTGAAGTCGTTGCCCACCGGCGCCCAGGTGACGCCGCCGTCGTCCGATCGCTGCACCACCTGGCCGAACCACCCGGAGGTCTGCGACGCCCAGATGCGGTCCGGATCGGCTGGGGAGGCGTTGACGTGGTAGATCTCCCAGCCGGGGAAGAACGGCCCGTCGACGTCCCACTCGGCCCGTCGTCCGTCCGATCGCAGTACGAACGCGCCCTTGCGGGTCCCGACGAGCACGCGCACCCCGCTCATCGCCCGACCGTCCTACCCGCGCGCCGGCCGCCCATGCGCTCCCGCACACCTGTCGCTCCTGCGGCGGACACCGCTTCCCACCGTTGCACGCGCTCGCCTCCCCCGGGAGATCGGACTCCGATCCGCAAAGCCTGCCACGGCTGGTGGGCCGGCGCTCGGGAGCGGCCCCGCGCGAGCGGACCGGACCGGCGGATCAGCGCGGGTAGAGCGAGCCGTCGGGAGCGCGCCGCTCGGGCGGCTTCTGCTTGCGGGCGTGGTACGCGTCGGGGTCCTCGTGGATGAGCCGCCACCATGCGACGATCGCGACGATCGCGAAGGCCGGCCACTCGATCGAGTAGAACCAGCTCAGCGCGTTTCCCGAAAGGGCGCGCGTCGCCTGCCACCAGCCCGCGGCGAGGCACGACGACGCGACGACGGCGACCGCGAGGTGGAGCAGCAGTGCCCGGCGCGAGGTCCAGCGACGCGTCACGGCCGGAGTCTACGAGGCCGGCTCGCCGGGGCGGGGGTCGCCGTCGGCGCGCGCGGCTGCGGCCGCCTCGAAGCGGTGCGTGAGCTTGCGCTCGGCCACGAACGCGCAGAACGGCACGGTGCCCGCGAGGAGGACGAGCACGGTCGCGAGCAGCGGAACGCGGAGCGCTCGGCTGAGGTCGAACGCGAAGTAGAGATAGGCGAGGTACAGGAAGCCGTGCATCGTGCCGACGACGTTCACGACCGAGGTGTTGTGCGCCGCGAGCTGGAGCGGGATGCCGACGAAGACGATGACGATGAGCAGCGTCGCGGTCGTGAACGCCAGCACGCGGTAACGGAGCAGCAGGCGTGGGTCGACGGCCGCTCTCCGGTCGGGCACCGGCTCGTACGCCGCGCTCGCGTCGCTCAACTCCGCCCTCCCGGCCGCGACGCCCCGGCGAGCGCGCGCGGCGCGCCCCCGGACCGCCACGCGAGGAGCGTGCGTGCGGCGAGCCGCCATCCGAGCAGCTCCGCTCCGAGGAAGGCGAACGCGACGCCGACGAACGCTGCCGCCGTGCCCTGACCTGCCACGACGCGCAGTGCCATACCCGCGGCGACGCAGGCGAGCCACACGGCGACGCCCGACGGCACGAGTTCGGCCGGTCGGCGCCACGCGCGCGCCGCGATCCAGCCGAACGCCGCGCCGGCGAGGAACGGCCACGCGGTGCTCGCCATCCCGGACACCGCGACGCCGTCGGTGTGCACCGACCGGCCGACGCCGACGAAGACGAGCACGGCGGCGATGTCGAGAGCTGCTGGCGTCGCGCTGCGCATTCCCGGCGATCGTAGCCCGGCCCCGCGCCCGGGTTGGTCCGCCACCGCACGGCGGCGCGAGGATGGCCGCACGATGGACCCGCTCGTACCCGACCTGCTCCTCGGATCACCGCTCGGGCGGTACGTGACGGTGTTCGGTGACGAGTCGCCGGAGGGCGTCGCGTGCGTCGCGGTCGGCGACGCGCGCGACTCGCTCGTCCTGCGACCGGTCCGGAGCGGAGCGACCCCCGGCGACCTCGCGCCCGGGGCGCACGTCCGGTGCTCGAGCGTCGCGGGTGAGTGGAGCACGACCGTGCGTTCCACGCGCCACGGAACGTTCGAGCTCGCGCTCCCCCGGTGGGTCGCACGCGAGGCCCGGCGCCGTTTCCCGCGCGTCCGGACCGACGAGTCGGCGAGCATCGGGGTCGACGGCGGCACATGGGCCGCGAAGCTGTTGGATGTCTCCGTCGGCGGCGCGGCTGCGCTCGTCGAGCGGGGCTGCGGGCTGCGCGAGGGCCAGCGTATCGCAGTGTCGATCGGCGACGGCGAGTCGTCCGCGACCGTACGCGCGGTGCGCGAGCACGGCCATCCGATGCTCGTCGTCGTCGGCATGGCCTGGCACCTGCTCGACCCGCCGACGCGCGCCTGGGTGGCCGCGAAGGTCGCTCGCTCCGCCGTCACGGCGCCCGCGTCCCCGACGCAGCCGTGAACTCGCCGCGACCCGCGCGGCCTCGCCGCCAGGCGCCCGAGGCGATTTGGCACCGCGGACGCCTCCGCGCACGGCACAATGGGCCTCGCCCGGTTCCCCCGGGTTGGTCGGGAGCGGCGCCGTGCGCAACGGCGCGCGCCCGGGGAGGCGGCATGGCGGACGGAGGGGGGCTCGGTTGACAGGGGTCGAGACACAGGGCGCGGCGCGAGCGCTCACGGTCGGGGTCGTGCGTGAGGACGCCGCCGACGAGGCGCGGGTAGCGCTCGTCCCGGACGGCGTGGCACGCGTCGCGGGCGCCGGGTGCGAGGTCCTCGTGGAGCACGGGGCGGGAGCGTCCGCGTTCTACCCCGACGACGCCTACGAGCGGGCCGGTGCACGCCTGATGTCGCGAGACGAGCTGCTCGCGGTCGCCGACGTGGTGCTGTTCGTCGGCGGTCCGGCACCGGCCACGGTCGAGCGGCTGCGTCCGGGCCAGGTTGTCGTCGGCATGCTCCGCCCGCTCGTGGACCCCGGGCTCGCGGACGACCTCGCGCGCAGGGGCGTGACCGCGTACAGCCTCGACGGCCTGCCGAGGACGCTCAGCCGGGCCCAGCCGATGGACGCGCTGAGCTCGCAGGCGAGCATCGCGGGCTACAAGGCGGCGCTCGTCGCCGCGTACGAGCTCGGGCGCTACTTCCCGATGCTGATCACGGCCGCGGGAACCGCCCGCCCGACCGAGGTCCTCGTGCTCGGGGCCGGTGTCGCCGGGCTCCAGGCGATCGGCACAGCGAAGCGCCTGGGTGCGGTCGTGCGCGGTTACGACGTCCGACCCGAGGCGCGCGAGCAGATCCTGTCGCTCGGCGCGAAGTACCTCGAGCTGAAGAGCGTCGCGGCCGCGGAGGGCGAGGGCGGCTACGCGCGCAGCCTCTCCGCGGACGAGCAGCGGGCCCAGCAGGAGGAACTGAACGCGCACATCGCGTCGCACGACGTCGTGATCACGACGGCGCAGGTCCCGGGCAGGCGCCCGCCGCTCCTCGTGACCGAGACGGCCGTCCGGTCGATGCGGCCGGGGTCCGTGATCGTCGACATGGCCGCGAGCGACCTCGGCGGCAACGTCGAGCTTTCGCGGCCGGGCGAGCGCGTCCTTACCGACGGCGGCGTGACGATCGTCGGCGCGGGCAACCTCGCGTCGACGATGGCGTCCGGCGCGTCGGCCGCGTACTCGCACAACATCTCCGCGCTGCTGCTCCACCTCGTCCGCGACGGCGCGGTGGTCGTCGACCAGGAGGACGAGATCCAGGCGGGAGTGCTCGTCACGCACGACGGCACGGTCGTCCATCCGGGAACGGCCGCGCTGCTCGCGGGTGTCGCCGCGACGAAGGAGGGTGCACGATGAGCACCGGACTGCTCACTGATCTCACGATTGCCGTGCTCAGCCTGCTCGTCGGGTTCGAGGTGATCAGCAAGGTCCCCGAGACGCTCCACACGCCGCTGATGTCCGCGGCGAACTCGATCCACGGGATCGTCTTCGTCGGCGCCGCGCTCGTCGCGAGCACGGCGCACAACGCGGCCGGGTACGCGCTCGCCTTCGTCGCCGCGCTGTTCGCCGGGATGAACGTCGTCGGCGGCTACGCGGTGACCGGGAGGATGCTGAAGATGTTCAAGCGGCGGCCCACCCCGCAGGCGGCGCCCGCCGCCGACGAGGCGACGAGCGGGACGAAAGCGCGATGAGCGGGTTCGACGCGGTCATCAAGCTCGTCTACGTCGCCGCGGCCGCGTGCTTCGTCATCGGCCTCCACCTCATGAACGCGCCGCCGACCGCGAACAAGGGGAGCCGGATCTCGGCCGCTGGCATGGTCGCGGCCGTCGCGGCGACCGTCGCGCTCGTCGCGCACGACTCGTCGATCACCGGCACCGGGTGGGCGGTGCTGCTCGTCGGCGCGGTCCTCGGCTCGGGCGTCGGGCTGGGCTTCGCCCAGAAGGTGAAGATGACCGCGATCCCTCAGCTCGTGAGCCTGTTCAACGCGATGGGCGGCGGTGCCGCCGCGCTCGTCGCGCTCGCGGGCTTCGTCGCGACCGCGTCGGCCGCACCGGTCGGTGGCCGGATCGCGGTGAGCACGGCGATCGACGTCGCGATCGGCGCGCTCACGTTCTCGGGGTCGATCGTGGCGTGCGGCAAGCTCCAGGGAACGATCGCGGGCCGCCCGATCGTCGTCCCCGGTGGGCGGCTGACCAACGGCGTGCTCGCCGCCGCGGCCGTCGTCGGCGCGGTCCTGCTCGCGGCCCGCCCGCACAGCGTCGCGATGCTCGCGCTCGCACTCGCTGCGTCGCTCGCGTTCGGCGTCGCGATGGTGTTGCGGATCGGCGGCGCGGACATGCCGGTCGTGATCTCGCTGCTGAACGCGCTCACCGGGACGGCGGTCGCGGTCGCGGGCTTCGTGATCGACAACTCGGTGCTCATCATCGCCGGGGCGCTCGTCGGGGCGTCGGGAGGGATCCTCACGAAGCTCATGGCCGACGCGATGAACCGCTCGATCCTCGCGATCATGAGCGGAGGCTTCGGCGGCGGCGACTCGACCGGCACCGACACGGTCGGGGCGGGGGGGACCGTCCGTCAGGTGTCCGCGGACGACGCCGCGATCCAGCTCGCGTACGCGAGCAAGGTCGTGATCGTCCCCGGCTACGGCCTCGCCGCGGCTCAGGCCCAGCACGCGGTCCGCGACCTCGCTCAGCTTCTCGAGGAGCGCGGCATCGAGGTCTCGTACGCGATCCACCCCGTCGCGGGCCGGATGCCGGGGCACATGAACGTGCTGCTCGCGGAGGCGGACGTCCCGTACACGCAGCTGAAGCCCATGGACGAGATCAACTCGGAGTTCGCGCGAACGGACGTCGCGCTCGTCATCGGCGCGAACGACGTGATCAACCCCGCGGCGCGCCGCAGCGGCACCGCGGTGTCGGGCATGCCCATCCTCGACGTGGACCAGGCGAAGAGCGTCATCGTGATCAAGCGGTCGATGGGCCACGGCTACGCGGGGATCGAGAACGAGCTGTACACGGACCCGAAGACGTCGATGTTCTTCGCGGACGCGAAGGCCGGCCTCGTCGCGCTGAGCGCGGCGGTGAAGACCCTGGTGGGCGGGTAGCGGGGGCGACGCACCCACGCGGACCGCCGCCGGACGGGGCGCGCGCTCAAGATCGCGGCCGCGAACCGTCGTTAGGCGCTCCGTGAAAGCGAAGTCGATCGCACCCGCGCGGGTGAGCGTCGCGATCGCCGCGGCCGTCGTGGCGGTCGGTCTCGTGCTCGGCTCGACCGGCTACATGATCGCCCGAGCCCAGTCGCAGTCCCGGGCCTCCGCGACCGAGCAGTTCCGGGCGAGCACCGCCGCGTCGTCGGCGTTCGTCAGCGCCGTGCTCGGCGCGCGGATCGACCAGGAGGAGTCGCTCGCGCGTGCCTACTTCTCCCGGACCGTCTCGCCGGCGGGCTTCTCGGAGGTGGCCTCGACGTTCGGGCTCGCGTCGGCGGTGCTCGCGCGGTCGCGAGGCGCCCTCGTCGCGGTCGCCCACCCAGGTCTGCTCACGCCCGTTCTCGTCGCCGCCGCGGCTTCGGCGGTCCGAGGCCCCGCGAGCCCGCACGCGGTCGTCGAGTACCTCGGGAGAAGCGCGCGAACGCACGCGCCCGTCATCGCGACCGCGGTGCCGTTCCCGAGCGCCAAGGGCGTCCGCGTCCTCGCAGCGGCGTCGATCGCGGAGCCCGAGATGATGCGCAGGTTCGTCGCCGGCACCGAGACGAGCCTCACGCATCCGTGGCTGACCCTCGTCGACGGCGCGGGTCGCGTCGTCGCGTCCTCCAAGTCGACTCTGGCCCCGACGCTGCACGAGCTGTCGCCCCGGCTCGCGACGGCCGTGGCCGCGAGCGACTTCGGCAACATTGCCGGGGGTCCTCGGGGTGCGCTCACGTTCGCGGTCGCGCCGGTCGAGGGCACGCGGTGGCGGCTCGTCGTCGCGGTGCCGACGGCGGCGCTCTACGCGGGCAGCTCGGGGCTCTCTGGCGTCGCGCTGTGGGTGTTCTTCGGAGCGACGGTCGCGCTGGCCGTCGCGCTCACGGTCGTGTTCGCGCGCTCGCTGAGGGACCGTCGCGCGCTGCGGGCCTTCTCGCTCCGGATGCAGCACGCGGCGACGACCGATCCGCTCACCGGCCTGCCGAACCGCCGGTCGGTGGAGTCCGACATGCAGCGCGTCTCCACAAGTCGCGAGCGCGGTCCGCATTCGCTGCTGATGATCGACCTCGACCGGTTCAAAGACGTGAACGACACCTACGGCCACGGCGTCGGCGACGCCGCGCTCCGCGCGGTGTCGGCGGCGATGCGCACGGTGCTGAGGAAAGGGGACATCTACGGGCGCTGGGGCGGTGACGAATTCGTCGCCGTCCTCCCCGAGCTCGGTCCCGAGGCGGCGGCGCACGTCGTCGACCGGCTCCGGGGCGCGATCGCGGCGCGCACCGTCGCGACGGCGTCGGGGAGCCTGCGTGTCGAGGCGAGCATCGGCTGCGCGACTGCGGCGGCTCCGAGCTGGCACGCGCTCCTGCTCGAAGCCGACGAGACCCTTTATCGCGAGAAGGCCGAGAAGAAGCGCGTCGCCCCCGACCAAGTCGAGGCCGAGGTCGCGGCACGGGCGCGGGGCGTTCCGGCTCCGACCTGAGACGGGCCGTGCGGCTCAGGTGACCGTGGGCCGCGGGTCGGAGGTCGAGTTCCGCCACGGCTCGTGGTCGAGCACGTCCCTCAGCGCGTCGACCGCAACGAGGACGTCCGTGAACCGCAGGTAGAGCGGGGCGAGCCCGAGCCGGACGACGTCGGGCTCCCGGACGTCGCCGACAACGTGACGGGTCGCGAGCTCGCGGACGATCGAGTGGGCGTGCACGTGGCGGAGCGCGACGTGGCTTCCCCGCAGCGCACGATCGCGTGGCGACGCGACCTCGAGCTCCGGGCACCGCTCGTCGACGAGCGAGACGAGCAGGTCGACGAGTGCCTGACCCTTCTCGAACGCGGCGAGCACGTCGACGCCATCCCAGACGTCGAGCGCCGCGTCGAGCGCGGCGTACGCGACGATCGGCGGCGTGCCGCAGACGAAGCGCCGGACGCCGGGCGCGGGCTCGTACGCGGTGGTGAACGCAAACGGTCGTGCGTGGCCGTGCCATCCGGATAGCGGCTGGGACACGTGGTCGTGGTGCCGTCGCGCGACGTAGATGAACGCGGGCGAGCCCGGTCCGCCGTTCAGGTACTTGTAGGTGCACCCGACTGCGAAGTCGACACCCCAGTCGTCGAGCGCGACCTCGATCGCCCCCGCGCTGTGTGCGAGGTCGACGATCGCGACCGCGCCGTGGCCGTGCGCGCGGACGGTCAGCGCGCGCACGTCGAGGCGCCGCGCGCTCCGGTAGTCGACGTGGTTCACGAGCACGGCCGCGACCGAGTCGTCGATCGCAGCGGCGAGCTCGCCCGGCTCCGGACCGGCGAGCCGGAGCTCGAGGTCGCCGAGCGTGCTGCCGAGTCCTTCGAGCACGTAGCGGTCCGTCGGGAAGCAGTCGCGCTCCGCGACGACCACCCGTCTGTCGGGCGCGAGCTGGAGCGCGGCGCCGACCGCCTTGTAGATGTTGAGCGAGGTCGAGTCGCAGACGGCGATCTGGCCGGCCGAGGCGCCGACGAGCCGGCCGATCCGGTCGCCGAGTGCCAGCGGTCTGTCCCACCACCCCGCGTCGTTCCAGCTCGAGACGAGGCCGTCGCCCCATTCGCGCTCCACGGTCTCGGCGACCTTCGCCCCGGTCCTCGTGCCGAGCGCGCCGAGCGAGTTGCCGCCGAGGTAGACGACGCCGCGCGGGAGCGCGAAGCGCGCGCGCACGGCCGCGATGGGATCGGCGGCGTCGAGCGCCTCCGCGTCGGCCCGCCCGGTCATGGCGCGCGCACCGGCTCGAGCACGGCGACGAGCTCCACGTGCTCGGTCATCGGGAACTGGTCGAACGCGCGGAGCGACGCGAGCGACCAGCCCGCGCGGCGCGCGACCGCGAGGTCGCGCGCGAACGACGCGGGATCGCACGCGACGTACGCGATCCGGCGCGGTGCGGGCGTCATCGCGGTGAGCGCGGCGACGAGGTCGATGCCCGCACCGTCACGGGGCGGGTCGAGGACCACGAGGTCGGTGCACCCGCGCCCCTCCAGGATCTCGGGGGTGACCGGAGCTTCGACGATCTCGACCTGCGACAGGTGGCGGACGTTGTGGCGGGCGTCGGCGCAGGAGCCCGGGTCGCGCTCGACCGCGCGGACCGAGCCGCGCGGCCCCACCGCGTCGGCGAGGAGCGCGGAGAACAGCCCGACGCCTGCGAACAGCTCGAGCACGTGGTCGCCGCGGCGAGGGGCGAGGCCGTCGATCACCGCGCGGGCGAGCACCCCGGGTGCGGCCTCGTGGATCTGCCAGAACGAGCCGGCCGAGATCCGAAAGGATCGGCCGTGGACTCGTGCGCGGACGCGAGCCGGCTCGCGCACCGTCGTGCGCGCGACGACGAGGCCAATCGCGCCGTCGGCGAGCGTGGGTGGGGGAGGGAGGCGCCCCTCGCGCCGCGCGGGCGTCACTACGACGACGGCCGCGTGCTCGTCGGCCCCGCCTCGCGACGGCGCGAACACCTCGACCTCGCGCGCGCCGGGCCACGTGAGGCGCTCGACGCCGGGGAGCTCGACGCCGTCCGTCGCAAGCGCGCACCGGTCCACGTGCTCGACCTCGTGCGAGCGATGGCGGCGGAGACCGACCCGGCCGTCCGGGTCGACCGCGAAGCGGACACGGGTCCGCCACCCGAGGCCGCCCTCGTCCGGCAACGGCTCGACGACGACTCGACGGTCGACGCCGGCGACGCGCCGGAGCTGCTCGGCGACGAGCTCCGCCTTGAGCTCGCGCTGCGCGGGGAGCGCGACGTGCTGCCAGTCGCAGCCGCCGCACCGCCCGGGTCCCGCGTAGGGGCACGCGGGCTCGACACGGTCCGCAGAGGGCTCGATGACCTCGACCGCGTCGGCGCGCAGGTACGACGTCGTCTCGGCCGTCACGCGCGCACGCACGAGCTCGCCCGGGAGCGAGTGCCGGACGAACACGACGCGGCCGTCCTCGGCTCGCGCGACGCAGCCGCCGCCGCTCGCGATCGCCCCACAGCGGAGCTCGATCTCGGCGCACGCGCTCGCGTCCGACGCGGCCGAGCCGTGCGCGACGCGGCCGGACCCCGCCCCGCGACCGTCCCGCGTGCCGCGCGCCGCGCCGCGCGCGGCGCTTCTCCTCGGTTGGCCGGCCATCGCCCGAGTCTCGCGCCGTGCCGCGGGCGCGTCGCGCCGTGCCGTGCGGCGAGCGCGTCGCACCGTGCCGCGGGCGCGTCGCGCCGTGCGGTCGTGAAGTACGCTCGACGGATGCCCGGTGCGCCCCTCCTCGCCGCGCTCGCGATGATGGCGTCGCCGGTCGGCGCCGCGTTGCAGGCTGCACCGGCGCCCGTACCCCGCGCGGCGCTGGTGCCGGCTCCGGCCGGCCCGCCAATCGCGGCCCGGGCACTCGCAGCCGTCGCGTCGCCGACGTGCGCGACGGTCTCGGTGCACCTGCTCGACGCCGAGCTCCGGATCGCCGCGGTCGCGGTCCACGCGGTGCGCCCGCCGTCTCCGAAGGACTCGCTCATCTGCTCGTACTACGGCGCGACCGGTCATGCGGCGAACCAGGCGACGATCGTGTACCTGCGCGCGGATGCCGCGCAGTTCGCGGCGATCCGGCGCGGCGTCGCGGCGGCTCACCGCGTCGCGCCCGTCGCGCACCTCGGTGCGGGAGCGTTCAGCGACGCCGTGCCTCCCGTGAACTACCTCTACGTGCATCGCGCTGGGCACCTCGACGAGGTCTACGCGCAGGTCGCGACCGCGAGGCTCGAGCTGCTCGCCCGGCGGATGCTCCCGTTTCTCGCCTAGCACGACGGCCTCGTCGCTTCGGCCGCGGGTAGCCTGGGCCCGCGGGCGCCGAGCGCGGCCGCGGCCCCACCGGTGCCACGTGCGTGCGCCGGTCGAGACGCACCGAGAGGTCGCCACGTGTCTGCAGCGATCGAAGTCGACGGCCTCGTGAAGCGCTTCTCCGGTGACGTGCTCGCGCTCGACGGCGTGAGCTTCGAGGTCGAGCGAGGCTCCGTGTACGGCCTGCTCGGCCCGAACGGCGCGGGAAAGACGACCGTCGTGCGGATCCTCACGACGATCCTGCGACCGGACCGTGGTCGCGCGAGCGTCCTCGGCCACGACGTCGTCGCCGCGCCCGAGCTCGTTCGGAGCCTGTTCGGCCTCGCGGGACAGTACGCGGCCGTCGACGAGAACCTCACCGGCCGCGAGAACCTGCGCATGGTCGGCCGGCTGAACCACCTGGCGCGGCCCGTGGTCGCGTCGCGGAGCGCGGAGCTGCTCGAGCAGTTCGAGCTCTCCGACGCGGCGGACCGGACGCTGAAGACGTACTCGGGCGGGATGCGGCGACGGCTCGACCTCGCCGCGGCGCTCGTCGCGAGCCCGGGCGTGCTGTTCCTCGACGAGCCGACGACCGGGCTCGACCCGCAGGCGCGCATCGGGCTGTGGGGCGTGATCGAGCAGCTCGTCGAGCAGGGCACGACCGTGCTGCTCACGACCCAGTACCTCGAGGAGGCGGATCGCCTCGCGAGCCGCGTCGCGGTCGTCGACCACGGGCGCGTGATCGCGGAGGGCACGCCGGCCGCCCTCAAGGCCGATCTCGGGGCGACCGTGCTCGAGATCGGGCTCCACGACGCCGAGACGGCGGCGCGGGCCGCGAGTGCGCTCGCTCACGTGTCGGAGAAGCGCCCGCGCGTGTTCGGCAGTGACATCGAGATCGCCGCGGACGGCGGGCCGCGCATCGCGACCGCGGCCTTGCGCGCGCTCGACCAGGAGGGCATCGAGCCCCTGCGGTTCGCGTTGCGGGAGCCGAGCCTCGACGACGTGTTCCTCTCGCTAACCGGTCACACGGCCGAGGATGGCCGCCCGGACGAGGCCGTCGTGCCGGCACGTGCCGCGGGGCAGGCGTGAGCGCGCCCGCGGTGGTCGCCGTCGCGGACCGGAACCGCCTTCCCGACGGGCCGACGGCGCGCCTTCGGTGGGCGGTCGCGGACACGGTCACGCTCACGGTCCGGAACCTCATCGGCTACCTGCGCGTCCCGGAGGCGCTGTTCTTCTCGAGCGTTCAGCCGATCATGTTCGTGCTGCTCTTCCGCTACGTCTTCGGTGGTGCGATCCACCCCCCGCACGGGAGCTACGTGAACTTCCTCATCCCTGGGATCTTCGTCCAGACGGTCGCGTTCGGGTCGATCGGCACCTCGATCGGGCTCGCGGAGGACCTGCAGAAGGGGATCGTCGAACGGTTCCGCGCGCTGCCCATGGCGCGCTCCGCGGTGCTCGCGGGGCGGACGATCGCGGACCTCGTCCGCAACGTGTTCGTCGCGGTCATCATCACCGGCATCGGTTACGCGGTCGGCTTTCGCGTCCAGACCAACGCGCTCGCGTTCATCGCCGGCCTCGGCGTCATCCTGATCTTCGCGTACGCGCTCTCGTGGGGGTTTGCGCTCGTCGGGCTCTCGGCGCCAAACAGCGAGACCGCTCAGGTCATGTCGTTCCCTCTGCTTTTCCCGCTCACGTTCGCGTCGGCGGCGTTCGTGCCCGTGCAGACGATGCCGAGCTGGCTCCAGGGCTTCGCGACCCACCAGCCGGTGAGCGTCGTCGTGAACGCGACGCGCGCGCTCATGCTCGGTGGCCCTGCCGCGTCGCTCGTGTGGCAGAGCCTCGCGTGGACCGTCGGGATCGTCGTCGTGCTCGCGCCGCTCGCGGTACGCAGGTACCGCCGCATCGCCTGAGCGGCACGGGCCGTCGGCACGACGACCGGCGGCGGCTCGTCAGCCGGAGCCGTCCGCCGTGGCGGCGTGCTCGCGACGCGGCTCCTCGTCCTCGACGAGCGGCATCACGTAGCCCGCGATCGCACCGACGGAGCCGAGCAGCATCAGTGCCATGCCGGGCAGCCGCGTCGCCTGCACGACGGCCAGGACGCCTCCGGCCCCGGCGAGGCGGAGGCCGACGAGACCCGTGATCGCGGCGGCGCGCACCTGGCGGTCGTGGCCGCGGGACCGCTCGACGAGCACGACGGCCGCGAGGGTGAGGATCAGGCCGAGCACCGCGTGGGCGAGGTAGACGGGCTGCCCGCGGGCGGGGACGACGGCGGTCACGCGGTGGAAGGGAACCGCGAACAGCGCGGCGACGCCGAGCACGAGGTCGATCGCGACGAGCGAGCTCATCGCGATCGATGCGGCTCGTCCGCCCGGGGGGAGGGGGGCGCGTCCGCTCCCGACGGGGTCCACGGTCATCGCCCGCCGATCGTACCGTGGTGGACCGGTCCCGGTGCAGCGCCTGCGAGGTAGCGTCCGGCCGTGCGCGTGGTCGGGCTCTGGCGATATCCGGTGAAGTCGATGCAGGGAGAGGCCGTCGGCGCCGTCCGGCTCGAGGCGCGCGGGGTCGCGGGGGACCGGATGTTCGCGGTACGCGACGTGGCGTCGGGCACGGTCGTCTCCGCCAAGCGCGACGGGAGGGTGCTCGAGGGACGCGCCCGCACCGCCGCGGGAGCCGTGCTCGTCGACGTGCCCGGCACCGGGGAGCTGCCGCCGGGCGAGACCCTCGACGCGGCCCTCTCGCGCTGGCTCGGGCGCGAGTTCCGCCTCGTCGAGGCGGACTATGCGCGCGCGGCGCGCTTCGAGTCGCAGTCGGACGCCGAGCGCGACGACTCGCCCAGCGAGTGCTGGGAAGGGGTCCCCGGCTCGTTCGTCGACTCGAGCCCCGTTCACGTGGTCGGACTCGACGAGCTCGCGTCCGTCGAGGCCGAGTGCCCGGAGCTCTCCTGGGACGTCCGGCGGTTCCGGCCAAACGTCCTCGTGGAGCGCGCGGTCGCGCTCACGCCCGGGTCGTCCCTGCGGATGGGCACGGGCGCCGTCGAGGTCGTGAAGCCGTGCGCCCGCTGCGTGATGACCACCCGTGCGCAGCCGGGCGGGATCGCGCGCGAGCTCGGCGTCCTGCGCCACCTCGCCTCCGCACGTGGCAACGAGCTCGGCGTGCACGTACGGATCATCCGGCCGGGCGACGTGCGCATCGGGGACTCAGTCGGGCGCCTCTCCTGAGCTTCGGCTCCTCGCGGGGCCCGCGCGTCTCCGCGCGCGACCGTTTGCGCGACCGCTGGGCGCGCCGCACGGGATCGCGCCGGGTGTGCCCCCGCCGCTTGCTACCGTCGGCACCTCCGATGCCGAGCACGATCCGACTGAGGCCCTGGCAGCGCGCGGCCCTCGACCGTTTCGCCGCGGCGGGCGGCTCGGACTTCCTCGCGGTCGCGACGCCTGGCGCCGGCAAGACGACGTTCGCGCTCGCGGCCGCGCGCCAGGTGCTCGCGGCCGCGCCGGGCCGGCTCGTCGTGGTCGTGCCGACGGCGCACCTGCGGGTGCAGTGGGCGCGCGCCGCCCGCGAGCTCGACCTGCACCTCGACGGCTCGTGGTCGCCGGCGCACGGGCCGCTGCCGCCGGACATGCACGGCGTCGTCACGACCTACCAGCAGGTCGCGACCGCGGCGAGGGCGCTCTCCCGGATCGCCCGCGGCGCGTTCGTCGTGCTCGACGAGGTCCACCACGCGGGCGAGGAGCGCGCGTGGGGCGAGGCGCTGCAGACCGCGTTCTGCTCCGCACGGCGCCGCCTCTCGCTGTCCGGGACGCCGTTCCGGTCGGACACCCGGTCGATCCCGTTCGTCCGCTACGAGTACGAGGAGGCGCGGCCCGACTTCGAGTACGGCTACGGCGAGGCGCTCGCCGAGCGTCGGGTCGTGCGGCCCGTGTACTTCCCGCGGACAAACGGGCACATGGAGTGGGCCTCCGCCGACGGGCAGGTCCACGCCGCGAGCTTCGACGACGCGCTCGCCACGACCCGCGCGAACGAGCGGCTGCGGACCGCGCTCTCGCTCGAGGGCAAGTGGCTGCCGGAGGTGCTCGCCGCCGCGCACGGGCGGCTCCGCGACGTCAGGCGGTCGCAGCCGGACGCCGGCGGTCTCGTGATCGCGACGGACCAGGAGCACGCGCGGGGGATCGCGAAGCTCCTCGAGCGCTCGTTCGGCACGGTGCCCGTGGTCGCGACGTCGGACGACCCCGATGCGTCCCGCAGGATCGCCGAGTTCGCGTCGGGGTCGCGCGAGTGGCTCGTCGCCGTGCGCATGGTCTCCGAGGGCGTGGACATCCCGCGCCTTCGCGTCGGCGTCTACGCGACGACGACCACCACCGAGCTGTTCTTTCGCCAGGCGGTCGGGCGATTCGTGCGCTGGACCGCGGGCATCGGTCGTCAGGCCGCGTACCTGTTCATCCCCGACGACCCGCGGCTTCGCGCGTGCGGCGAGCGAATCGCCGAGGCCAGGCGCCACGTGCTGTCGCGCGCCGGAGGCCGCCCGGAGGAAGGCGGCTCGCCCGCGGCTTTTCGGGACGCGGCGCCCGGGATCGTCGAGCCGGAAGAGTCGGGGCAGCTGTCCATGTTCACGGTGATCTCGGCGGTCGCGACCGGCGCGGTCGACCACGACGGCGGAGGGGCGGACGAGCCCGTCCTGCCGGACGACGACCCGGCGCTCCTGCTCGAGCTCGGGCAACCTCCGCCGCTCGCGGGCATGCGCTCCCCGCTCGACGGCCACTCGGGCGAGGGGGTGCCGCCGGGCGCCGGCATCACGAGCGCCGCACCGACGCCGGCAATCAGCCGCGCGGAGCACAAGGCGCAGCTCCGCCTCGCGAACAGCGCGATCGCCCGCGCGCTCGTGCGGCGCACCGGGTGGTCGCACGCGAAGGTGAACGCGGAGCTCAACCGTCTGTCGGGTCTCGCCCGCGTCACCGAGGCGACGCTCGAGCAGCTCGAGTCGCGCCTGCGTCACGGCGAGCGCTGGCTCGCGCGGACCTGACGCCGGCAGCCGGGCGCGAAACGTCCCCCGCCGCGCGGAGCGCGACGGGGGACGTGGGCTGCCGCTCGGTCGAGCGGCAGCGCGTCAGATCGCGCGGACTGCGCTCGCCTGCATGCCCTTCTTGCCCTGCGTCACCTCGAACTCGACCCGCTGGCCCTCGGGGAGGTCCCGGTAGCCCTGCATCTGGATCTCGGACTGGTGCACGAACAGGTCCTCGCCCCCACCGTCGGGCGTGATGAAGCCGAAGCCCTTCTCTGCGTTGAACCACTTGACTGTCCCGACTGGCATGTCTTGCTCCTTGTGCTCCACGCACGAACAGCGCGGGAGTCCGACTCGGAGACCAGCACGGCACCGGCCCGCGTGGGATAGGCCTGCGCCGCAAGGCTAGCCGCGATCGTCACGGGTACGCGCACGCTCGTCGTAGACTCCGCTCGGCACCGTGGTCGAGCGAGTCGGGTGGGCACGTCCTGCACCGGGAGCGGCGACGGCGCCGCCACAGGCGATCGCGCCCGGACCGGCGCGGGGAGACGAGGGCGAAGATGGACTTTGGACAGGTGCTGGCGCGGACCGGGTACCGGGTGGCGGACCTCGGGCTCGCGGCCTTCGGCCGCAAGGAGATCGAGCTCGCGGAGCACGAGATGCCCGGGCTCATGTCGCTTCGTGCGGAGTTCGGACCGACACGGCCGCTCGCGGGCGCGCGCATCACGGGCTCGCTCCACATGACCGTCCAGACGGCAGTGCTCATCGAGACGCTCGTCGCGCTCGGCGCGCAGGTGCGATGGGCCTCGTGCAACATCTTCTCGACCCAGGACCACGCGGCAGCGGCAGTCGTCGTCGGGCCCAGCGGAACCCCGGACGAGCCACGGGGTGTGCCGGTCTTCGCGTGGAAGGGCGAGACGCTCGCCGAGTACTGGGAGTGCACGGTGGACGCGCTCGTGTGGCCGGGCGACGCAGGGCCGAACATGATCCTCGACGACGGCGGCGACGCGACGCTCTTCGTCCACAAGGGTGTCGAGTACGAGGCGCTCGGCAAGGTCCCGGACGCCGGCGTGGACGACTCCGAGGAGGCCGCGGTCCTTCTCGACACCCTCCGGCGGTCGCTCGAGCAGTCGCCCGGCCGCTGGACGCGGGTGGCGGAGGGCGTGCGCGGGGTGACGGAGGAGACGACGACGGGAGTCCACCGCCTCTACCAGATGGAGCAGGCGGGCACGCTCCTGTTCCCCGCGATCAACGTGAACGACTCGGTCACGAAGTCGAAGTTCGACAACCGCTACGGATGCCGGCACTCGCTCATCGACGGGATCAATCGCGCGACCGACGTGCTCATCGGAGGCAAGGTCGCGGTCGTCTGCGGCTACGGCGACGTCGGCAAGGGATGCGCGGAGTCGCTCCGCGGCCAGGGAGCGCGCGTCGTCGTGACCGAGATCGACCCGATCTGCGCGCTCCAGGCCGCGATGGACGGCTACCAGGTCGCGACGGTCGACGACGTCGTCGGGTCCGCCGACATCTTCGTTACCGCCACCGGGAACCGGGACGTCATCACGGCCGAGCACATGGCGCGGATGAAGCACCTCGCGATCGTCGGCAACATCGGCCACTTCGACAACGAGATCGACATGGCCGGCCTCGCGTCGACGCCCGGGATCGAGCGCGTGAACGTGAAGCCGCAGGTCGACGAGTGGCGCTTCGCCGACGGCCACTCGGTCATCGTGCTCTCCGAAGGGCGCCTGCTGAACCTCGGGAACGCGACCGGTCACCCGAGCTTCGTCATGTCAAACTCCTTCGCGAACCAGACGATCGCGCAGATCGAGCTGTTCACGAAGGCCGGTGAGTACGGTCGCACGGTCCACGTGCTGCCGAAGCACCTCGACGAGAAGGTCGCGCGCATGCACCTCGCGGCGCTCGGCGTGCGGCTCACGGAGCTTTCCGACGTACAGGCCTCGTACCTGGGCGTGCCGGCGGCGGGACCGTACAAGCCCGACCACTACCGGTACTGACGCCCGACGTGGCCGGCACGGGGCCTTCGCTCCGCGACGCTCGAACGCACGCGGCGCGAGCGCGGGCCGTCCTCACGCTCGCGTGCGACGACCGCGTCGGGATCGTGCGGGCGGTCTCGGGGTTCCTTGCGGACCGCGGCGTCAACATCGACGAGAGCCAGCAGTTCGCGGCGCCGAGCGGCCGGTTCTTCATGCGAGTGCAGACGTCGCTCCCCGAGGGGCTCGCGGTCGCCGCTCTGCGCGACGAGTTCGTCCCGCTCGCGACGGAGATGGGCATGTCGTGGGGGATGTACGACGCCGAGGTCCGGCCGCGCCTGCTCCTGCTCGTGAGCAAGCTCGGCCACTGCCTGAACGACTTGCTCTACCGGTGGCGCATCGGGTCGCTGCGCGCGGACATCGCCGCCGTCGTGTCGAACCATCCGGACTTCGGCGAGCTCGTCGCGTCCTACGGGATCGACTTCCACCACCTCCCGGTCGGCGACGAGAACCGGGCCGAGCAGGAGGCGCGCATCCTCGGGATCGTCGACCGGCACGGTGTCGACCTCGTCGTTCTCGCGCGCTACATGCAGATCCTCTCGCCCGTGCTGGCGGACCGCCTCGAGGGGCGGGCGATCAACATCCACCACTCGTTCCTGCCGAGCTTCAAAGGTGCCCGCCCCTACCACCAGGCGTACGAGCACGGGGTGAAGCTCATCGGCGCGACCGCCCACTACGTGACGTCGGACCTCGACGAGGGCCCGATCATCGAGCAGGAGGTCGCCCGCGTCGAGCACCGCCACTCCGTCGACCAGCTCGTCGCGATCGGCCGCGACATCGAGTGCGCGGCGCTCGCACGCGCGGTCTCGTGGCACGTCGAGCACCGCATCATGTTGAACGGACGCACGACCGTCGTCGTCCCCTGAGTGGCGTCGCCTCGGCGACGCGGCGGCGACGGGAGGTGACGGGAGGTGACGGGCTGGTGAACTCCTTCACAAGTAAGCGCCAACCTGCTGTTACGGCTGTGTTGCTCTTCGCCCGAAGGGTACTCAGCCGCCGCGAAGTGGTCGTAGAATGTCATCAGACCTATTCGCTGACTGTTCCGAACCCCCCCCCAGGGACATGGTCGCGAGGTCGCAGGGCACGTGGCCCGGGCGCCCCCCGCCCGGGCCACGTCGCGTACGGCGGTCGATGCGATCATTTCTCGCCCCCGGTCCCGTGGTCAAGGCCCGCGGCGCGCCACTGGCGGAGAGCTGCGCCTTCGTCGGGCGGGGCCGCGTCGCCGTCGGGTGTCGCCGGAGCGTCGGCGAAGGACACCGAGACCCGCTCCCCGGGCCGCCGCTCGGACTGCCGCGCGACGAGCCGGAGCGCGCGCCGGTCGGCGCTCGTGAGCGGCGGCGGTGCGATCGAGCGCGGCCACAGGTGGAATGCGAGGATCGCGTTGATCTCGGCCGCGTACATGCTGATGCGGGCGCCCAGGTAGATCCACGCGACGAGGCCGAGGACGATCGCGAACAAGCCGTAGACCGCGCTCTCGTGCCGCAGCCCGCGGGCCACGAGCTCCCCGCCGGCCGCCTCGAGCGCCGTCCACGCGATCCCGCCGACCACCGAGCCGGGCACGAGCCGGCGCCACGGCACCTCCCGCGTCGTGAGCACGCGCAGACCCGCGAGGTATAGCGCGGACGTCGCGATGACCGACGCGAGCTCGCTCGCGGCGCCCGCGAGCACCGTGTGGCGGCCGAGGAGGCCGTACCCGGAGAGCAGACCGGCGACGCAGACCCCCGTCCCGAGCAGCGCGAGGAATGCGAAGCTACGCCAGACGCGGGCGAGGAAGCCCGGCCGGAGGACTCCGGGCACGTTCCACACCTCGGCCATCGCGTGAAGGCCGGTCTGGCTGAGGCCGGTCGCTCCCCACGTGAGGCCGGCGAGACCGACGACGAGTCCCGGGACGGTCGCGCTGCGCAGCGCGCGGACGTTGTGCTGCAGGTCTGTCCCGATGATCGGGAACTGCGAGAGGACCGAGCGCTCGATCGACCGGGCGAACGAGCTGTCGTGACCCGCGACGATCCCGAGGACGGTGACGAGCACGAGCAGCAGGGGGAACACCGACACGAACCCCGAGTACGCGAGGGTTGCGACGAGGCCTCCGCCGTTGTCGTCGCCGAACTTCTTCTGCACGGCCACGGCGAACCCGAGGACACGGCTGCGCTGCTGGACGTGGTCGGCAGCGCGCACAGCGCGCTCGAGCACGTTCACGCGCTCAACTGGCGGCGGCCTTCGGCGCGCTCATCGGCTGACCACGGTGCCGAGCAGCTCGCCGGATCGCACGAGCTCGACGGATCCGGAGGCGACGAGCTCGCGCGCGAGCAGGTCGAGCTCGTACACGAGCGCGTCGTCGAGCACGTCGGCGCCCACGAGCCCGACCTGCCGCTCGATGACGCGCACGGCTTCGCAGTAGAGACCCGGGTCGCGCTCGAGGTCCGCGGCGCGTGCGCCGCCGATCGCCCCGAGGCCGCTCCGCCACGTGGCGATCGCGGCGAGGTCTCCCGCGTCCGGTGTGAGGAAGCCGTCGAGGAAGGCTCGCTCGAGCGCGGCGAGGGGCTCTCGCGTACGGGCGCCTCGCGTCGGCCCCGGGCGTTCGCCACTCCGCATCGCGGCGCAGGCGAGGTTCGCCGTGAGCGCCGACCACTGGGTGCGCGTCGCGGTGCGCGCCCGGGCGATCGCGCCGATCGCGCCGCGCCCGGCGCGGAGAGCGCCCGTCCCGAGAACGGGGAGGGTGACGAACGCGCCCTCCTCGGGCACGTGGAGCCAGTGGTGGTGCCAGGTCGCGCCCGCTCGGGCCGAGACGTGGTGCGGTCCCACGCCCACGCCCGCGACCCCGGCGATCGGGCCCGGCGCGAAGGTGTCGAGGTCGAGTTGGAGCTCGGCGGCGACCTCGCCCGCGGTCAGCAGGACCGTGGCCATCCAGCCACGGTAGCGGAGGCCCGCGTCCGGCGGGCGGGCCCGCATGGCAGCGGTAGCCTCCGCGCATGGACGATCCAGCGGGGCCGATCGTGAGCGCGCGCGGTCTCACGAAGCGCTTCGGGACGTTCACGGCGGTCGACGGCGTCGACTTCACGATCGGGCGCGGCGAGGTGTGCGGATTCCTCGGCCCCAACGGCGCCGGGAAGACGTCGACGATGCGCATGCTCGCGTGCATGTCGCCGGCGAGCGGCGGCCGGCTCGAGGTGCGGGGCCTCGACCCGGCGCGACACGGCCCCTCGACCCTTGCCGGGATCGGCGTGGTGCACGAGCACGACGCGCTCGACATGGAGCTCACCGTGCTCGACAACCTGCTCGTGCACGGCCGGTACTTCGACATCTCGCGCCGCGTCGTCCGCGCGCGGGCGCACGAGCTCCTGGAGTTCGCCCAGCTCGGCCGACGCGCCGGCTCGCGCGTGGAGGACCTCTCCGGCGGCATGCGGCGGCGGCTCGCGATCGCCCGGGCGTTGATCTCCGACCCCGAGCTCGTGATCCTCGACGAACCCACGACGGGCCTCGACCCCGAGGCGCGCCACCTCGTCTGGGAGCGCCTCTACGAGCTGCGACGACGCGCAGTGACGCTCGTGATCACGACGCACTACATGGACGAGGCGGAGCAGATCTGCGACCGCCTCGTGGTGATGGGCGGTGGTCGCATCGTCGCGAAGGCAGCCCGCGCGCGCTCGTGGAACGCCACGTCGCTCGTGCAGTCGTCGAAGTGCGGCTCGCGCACGGGTCGCACGGGGAGCTCGCGGCGCGCCTGCGCCCGCGCTTCGGCCGGGTCGAGGTCCTCGCGGACCGGGTCTGGTGCTACGGCGACGACGGCGAGGCGATGCTCGCGACGATCCACGCGCAGGGGTGCGCGACCGAGTCCGCCCTTGTGCGGCGCGGGTCGCTTGCGACCGGGTTCGCGCTCCCGGTGCCCTACCTCGCCGCCGTCGGCGTCGGGCTCGGAGGTCTCGTCGACCGGCACGTCACCGGCAAAGTGCCGTCCTCGATCGGCGGGATCGGCTCCCTCTCGTTCGTCGCCCCCGGCCTGCTCGCGGGGCCCGCGATGCAGATCGCGACGAGCGAGGCGACCTTCCCGGCCATGGCCGCGCTGAAGTGGGAGCGTCGCTATGACGCGATGCTCGCGACCCCGCTTGGTGTCTGCGACGTGCTCGCCGGCCACCTCGCGTACCTGGTCGCGCTCGTCGCGTGCGCGTCGGTGGTCGCGGGCCGGACCTACCGTCACCGGCTCGCGCGGCGAGCACCGCGAACAGCCTCGAGCACGGCGCGCGGGCGGTAACGTCCGGGTGGCGCGTCGCTCCGTGGCCGCGTCGGACCTCGCACGTCGTGGCTCGCGATCTCGTCGTGTACCGGCGAGCGTGGCCGGTCCTCGTGACGGGCTTCGCCGAGCCCGTCTTCTATCTGCTCGGGCTCGGGCTCGGGCTCGGCGGTCTCGTCGGGCGCCTCGCGTTTGCCGGCCACGATCTCACCTACGCGCGCTTCGCCGTCCCCGGCATGCTCGCGGGCGCCGCGATGAACGGCGCGATCCTCGATTCGACGTACAACCTGTTCTTCAAGTTGAAGGTCGAGAAGACCTACGAGGCGGTCCTCGCGACGCCGCTCTCCGTCCCGGACGTCGCGCTGGGCGAGCTCGGTCGGGCGGTGATTCGGGGCGCGGCGTACCCGGCGGCGCTCCTCGCGGTGGCCGCGGCCATGGGCCTCGTCGGATCGGCGTGGGCGCTGGCGCGCGTGCGGGCTGCGACGCTCGTGTCCTTTGCGTTCGGGGCGGTCGGGATGCTCGCGACCTCGTTCATGAGGAGCTGGCAGGACCTCGACTCGGTCGCGCTCGCGCTCGGGCTCGCGACGCGGCGGCTCCGCTCCTTCCTCGCGTCGTAGTGGGCGCGCGCGGCCACGCAGCAGCGACGAGCGGCACGCGCGCCGCGATCGCTCGCCGGCGTCACGCGCGAAGCAGCCCCCGGGCCGCGTCCGCGATGTGCACGGCCGAGATGCCTGCCGCGTCGAGCAGCTCCGCCGGCGTCCCCGAGCTCGACAGACCGCGGACCGCGAGGTGCGCGAAGCTCGGTCGCACGCCTGCGCCGACGATCGCGGCGAGCACGGCTTCCCCGAGGCCGCCGGCGGGGTAGTGGTCCTCGGCGACGACGATCCGCCCCCCTGTGGCACGGCAGGCCGACGCAAGGCCCTCGGCGTCGATCGGCTTCACGGAGTAGCAGTCGACGACGCGTGCCGCGACGCCCTCGGCAGCGAGGAGATCGGCGGCGGAGAGGCACTCGTAGAGCGTGACGCCCGCTCCGACGAGGGTCACCGCGTCTGCGTCGCTCGAGCGCGTGACTTTCGACCCGCCGATCGAGAACGACTCCGCGGCGCCGTAGAGGACCGGGTAGGCGCCGCGGGTCGTGCGGATGTACGCGACGCCGGGCGCGTCGGCCATCGCGACGACGAGCGCGACCGCGGATGTCGCGTCCGAGGGGTAGAGCACCGTCGAGCCGTGGACCGCGCGCATCGACGCGAGGTCTTCGAGAGCCATCTGCGAGGGGCCGTCGGCACCGATCTCGACGCCCGCGTGCGAGCCCGCGAGCCGGATCCGCAGGCCCGAGATCCCCGACATCCGCACGAAGTCGAACGCGCGGGAGAAGAACGCACCGAAGGTCGCCGCGAACGGGACGTAGCCGCGGGCGGCGAGGCCGCCGGCGGCGGCGACCATGAGCTGCTCCGCGATGAACGTCTCGAAGTAGCGCTCCGGCGCGACCGCGAGGAAGGACTCGGATCCGGTCGAGTTGCCGACCTCGGCGTCGAGCACGACGACCTCCGGGCGATCGGCGAGCGCTGCGAGCGCGTCCCCGTACGCCTTGCGCGTCGCGACCTTCTCGCCGAGCGGGTAGCGCGGCAGCTCGATCACCGCGAGCGGGTCCGGCGTGATCGCGGGACGGCCCGGGGGCGGCGTGAGCGAGCCGACCCGGATCGAGCTCGTGCCGCCGAGCTCGCGGATCGCGCGCTCCGCGAGGTCCGGCTTGAGCGCCGTGCCGTGCCATCCCTCCTTGTCCTCGATCTCGGCGACTCCCTTGCCCTTCAGCGTCCGGGCGAGCACGACGCTCGGTCGCCCGGCCGCCGCGGCCGTTGCGAACGCGTCGTCGATCGCCGCGACGTCGTGGCCGTCGACGGTGATCGCCGCGCAGCCGAACGCCTCGACCCGTGCCGCGTACGCGTCGAGATCCCAGCCGAGCTCCGTCGGGCCGCGTTGGCCGAGCCGGTTCACGTCGACGATGGCCGTGAAGTTCGCGAGCGAGTAGTAGGAGGCCTTGTCGAGCGCCTCCCACACCGAGCCTTCGGTCAGCTCGCTGTCGCCGCAGAGGACCCAGACGCGATAGGGGAGCTCGTCGAGGCGGCTCCCGGCGATCGCGATGCCGACGGCCGCGGCGATCCCGAGCCCGAGCGAACCGGTCGCGAGGTCGACCCACGGCAGCACGGGTGTCGGATGGCCCTGGAGGCGAGCGCCGAAGCGCCGATAGGTGTCGACGAGCTCGTGCTCGTCGACGACGCCGACCGCCCGGTAGAGCGAGTAGATGAGCGGCGACGCGTGTCCCTTCGAGAAGACAAGGTGGTCGTTGGTCGGCACCTCGGGGTGCGCCCAGTCGTAGCGGAGGTGGCGGGTCGCGAGCACCGCGATGAGGTCCGCAGCCGACAGGGAGGACGTCGGGTGGCCGGATCCCGCCGAGGTGCTGCTCCGAATCGAGTCCACACGCAGCTGGCGGGCGAGGTTCTCGGCGGCAGTGATCTCTTCGGGGTTCATGCGGGGCACCTCGGCATGGTCGATGGTGGGCGGGAACGTCGGTCCGCGCACCCGTCCCTCGGCAGCTCCGGCGGGGGGCCCGCAGGGCTGCCCGCCGGACGGGCGACACGTGATGGCGCGTCGCGCAAGGCTAGTGGGCGGTGCTTGGTCAGGCCGCCCGGCCGCTCGCGCCGCACGCGGGCTCGACGAGCCGCCCGATCGGCACGACGGCGACGACGTCCAGGCCCGCGCGGCGCAACGCGAACGCGGCGCTCTGCGCACGCGCTCCCGAGGTGGAGAGGTCGTCGACCACGAGCACGCGCGCGGCGCTCCCGCCGGCGGGTCCGGCGTCGGCCGCGCGCGGTGCCGCGTCGACTTCGGCCCGGGCGAGGTCGCGGCCCTGGTCGCGGCCGCCGGGTCCGGCGACTGCCCGGTAGCCGTCGCGCGAGGCGAGCAGGTGCCCGAGCGCCGCCGGGCCGCGTGCGAGGATCTCGAGGGGCGCCACGCGGCGCGACCCGTCGACGGCGTCGAGAGCTCGCCGGACGACCTCGACGAGTGGGTGCACGCCGTGCCACGATGCCCGCCCCGGCCCCGACGACGGGACCGTCGCGACGAGCTCGAACGGTGTGCGCCCGTCGGCGGCGGGTCGGAATGCGGCGAGATGGCGGGAGAGCGCCGCGGCGAGGAGGCTCGCGGCGTCGTAGCGGGTGGCCGGGGCCGCCGCAGCCTTGTAGGCCACGAGCGTCCGGTGCAGGGAGCCACCGCGGGGCGCGAGCGCGACGGGAACGACCTGCACGAGGTCGCAGCCGAGCTGGCGCGCGACGACCGAGCAGGCGTGGCAGCGCGAGTAGCCGCGCGACACGGTCGCGAGGCACGTGGGGCAGATGCGGGTCGTCGCCATTGCGGGGCAACGTACCGGTCGGTGCTGTTACCGGCGCGCGTCCCGCTGCGGACGGTGGCCGGAGGGCGCCCGGCGACGCCGGGAGGCCTCGGCGAGCGCGAGGGCGAGCACCACGGCCGCCGCGGTGGAGATCAGCAGGCCGGTGCGCATTGACGCCGGTGAGTACCGCCACGTGACGACGTAGCGGCCGGCGGGGACCGGGACGGCCTCGACGAGTCCGAGCCGCCCGACGCGCTCCACGCGGCTCCGCCCACCGCCGACCGGCGTGAGGCGCGCCGTCCACCCGCGTGCGTACGTCATGCTCCTCACGAGCGTCACCGGACGGGGCGCGTCGACGTGGACGACCTCGGAGCCGGTCGTCGGCGACGCCGTGACGAACGTCGTGCCGGTGCGCGCGATCGGCGCCTCGGGCGACGTCGCACCCGGTGCCTCCAGCCAGGCGGCCCCGCGGGATCGGGCGTCCGTCAGGACGACGAAGGGCCCGATCGTCGCCGCCCATCGCCAGTGCGGCGCCGTGGCGAGTCCTTGGAGCTGGCCGTCGAGGAGCAGCCGCTGCCGGCGCGCGGTCGTGGTGACGACGACCGCGTCGACGAGGGCCGCACCGCCGAGCGGTCTCACGGCGACCCGGGCGCTCGCGACCGGGTCGGAGGTCCGCAGCGTCGCGATCCCGTGCGAGACGGGCACGGCTCGCCAGCGCACCGGGCCGGTCGGGGCGGCGAGCCCGACGTCGATCGTCCGGTGCGCGGCCGCTCCCGACGGCGCGAGCACGACGGTCACGCTCGCGACGGCCGAGGTGGACGCGAGGTACCACGAGCCGGCCGACCGGCGGCCGACCGTCCACGGCCCCGTGGCGAGCAGCTGGCGCGCCGGGGCGTCGCGCGCCGCCACCGGCGTCCCGTCCGCGCGGACGGCGCGACGTCCCGGGAGCGGGATCGCGCCGCGCTCGGGCAGGGCCTGCTCGAGGTACGTGGGGAGCGTGACGAGCGCTTCGAGGTCGAGCACGTCGAAGGTGGACCCCGCGAGCCGGGGCGCGTCGAGCGCCTGGAACGCGTGGGTGTTCGTGGCGTTCTGGTAGGCACCCTGCACGATCGAGCCGTAGCCCTGGACGCTCGGCAGGCGACGGAGCACGTTCAGGTCCGTGACGCCCAGCGCGTACGCGGCCGTCCCCGTCCCGCCGTACTGTGGGTTGAAGATCGCGAAGCGCCCCTCCGGGCCGAGGAGCGCGCGCAGCGCCGCGGTGCTCGGCCCGTTCGTCGCGAGCGCGCCGGCGGGTGCAGTTGCGTACGACGCGTTCGCCAGGTACGTGACGACGTCGGCGACGACGAACGCGACGAGCAGCGCGTGCCGGGTCCGCGGCGCGATGCGGCTCCAGGCGGCGACGAGCGCCCCCAGTGCGAGCGCGACGGCGGCGGACGCGGCGAGGTAGGGCGTGAGCGCGGACATGAGACCGCGATCGGGCGTCACGACGCCGATCGCGGTCTCGAGGGCCGTCGGTGCCGCGAACGCGAGCACGACCATCGTGGACGTGCCGACGACCGGGACGAGCGCGAGCGCTCGGCGCGGCAACGTGTCGAGCGGGCCCGGTGCGGTCCGCGGCCGCGTCGTCGCGCGGAGCGCGCGTCGCCGGTCCGAGACGTCGTCGACGAAGAATGCGAGCACTACGACGAGCGCGAGGTCGAGGAGCACGACGTTCCGGCTCTGCAGGCGCTCGCCGCCGAAGAGGGGGATGTGAACGAGCGCGTGGGCGAGCGGGGTGTTCGAGCCGAGCGCCAGCACGGTGCCGACGATGCCCGTCACGTACCAGACGCCGAGCGGCCGGCCGGTGGTCGAGGGGCGGCCGGCGCGCCGCCCGTGGGCCGCGATCACGGCGCGCACGGGCGCGAGCGCGTCGGGGAGGAGCGCGAACGCCGCGACGAGCGCGACGATCCCGACACCGATGGTGGCTTCGGGGAGGTTGTAGTTCCCGGCGTAAGTCGCGAGCCCGAAGTTCCCGTTGCCACCGAGCGCGAACGGGAGCGCCAGCAGCGCGCCGATCTCGGTGAGCGCGAGCGACCCGCCCTCGAAGAACGTGAACGCGCTCACGCCGCGCTGCGATCCGTGGAGGAACGCGAGCCCGGGAAGCCACTGGGCCGCGGCCAGCGCGACGCCGAGCGCCGCCGCGCCGATCGCGCACGCGACAAGGCGCGCAGAGGACCTGCCGAGCCGCCAGCACCACGCGAGCATGTAGAGGCCCACGACGATCGCCGAGGACGACACGGCGCGAGGGTCGCCTGCGAGAACCGTGAGCGCGGTCGACAGCGCGAGGAGCGCGCTCCAACGCAGCTCGAGCGAAGACGGCCACGACCCGCGCGCGAAGGCCTCGTCGGGGCTCGTGCCGGTCGCCACGCGCAGTTCGGCCGCGCCCGCCGGAGCGGGGCGCTCGCGCAGCACGCGACCGCTGGCTGGCGCAGCGAGCACCTCGACCGACAGCAGCGTCCACGGGAGGAGCGACGTCCCCTGAACGAGGCCGACGTGCACGATCTGGCCGCTCATGAAGCCCGTGTCGGTGAAGGCGAGCGCGCCGAGAACCCCGGCGAGCGGGCCGCACCCGAGGCGGCGGAGCAGGAGGTAGGTGCCCGTACCGGACGTGACGCCGACCGCGACGAGGTTGAGCGTCCACGCGGCGACGCCCGGCAGAACCGCGAAGAGCCAGGTCCCGGGGAAGAGCGCGCCCGCGTTCCATCCCGCGACGAGCGGCGTGCCGCTCCAGATGTACGGGTTCCACGCGGGGAGCTGGCCGGAGCGGATCAGCTCGCCGGACAGGACGCGAAGCGGGTAGTTCTGAGTCAGGTCGTCGCCCGGCAAGAGTGCGTGCCCCGCGAGCGCGAGCGGGACGTAGAGCAGGACGGGAAGTAGCGCGAGCGCGCCCAGCGCGACGAGGTCGGGACGGTCGAGCGAGCGCCGCGCGCCGCGCGCCGCGCGGGTGCCGCGGCCGTTTCGCACGGAGAGCGCCGTTCGCGCGCCTCCGTGGGTGGTGCTCGCGGGCATGACGAACAAGTTACAGCCGCGCTGCACGGGTGACGGGTGACGGGTGACGGGTGACGGGTGACGGGCAGCCGCGGCTCGTGGCCCGATCGAAACCCGACTATTCAGGTCGTCTATCGTGGGCGGGTCACTATGCTCATCCGGAGCAGACCGAAGCGGCGCAGAGCGCGCCGGCGCAGATCCCACAGGAGATGGTCACGATGGCACTGCAACTGGGCGACGTCGCCCCGGACTTCACGGCCGAGTCGACCGAGGGCACGATCCACTTCTACGACTACCTCGGCGACAGCTGGGGAGTGCTGTTCTCCCATCCGAAGGACTTCACGCCGGTCTGCACGACCGAGCTCGGCGAGGTAGCACGCCTGAAGGGCGAGTTCGACAAGCGGAACACGAAGGTGCTCGGGCTCTCGGTCGACCCGCTCCAGTCGCACAACGACTGGGTGGGCGACATCAAGGACGCGACGGGCAGCGCGCTGAACTACCCGCTCATCGCGGACCCGGACCACACGGTCTCGGATCTCTACGGGATGATCCACCCCAACGCGAACGACACGCTCACGGTCCGGTCGGTGTTCGTCGTCGGACCGGACAAGAAGGTGAAGCTCACGATCACCTATCCCGCGAGCACCGGACGGAACTTCCAGGAGATCCTCCGCGTGATCGACTCGCTGCAGCTCACGTCCGGCTACTCGGTGTCGACGCCCGTGAACTGGACCGCCGGTGAGGACGTCATCATCTCGCCGGCGATCTCGGACGACGACGCGAGGGAGCGCTTCCCGAAGGGATTCCGCACGGTCAAGTCCTACCTGCGCTTCACGCCGCAGCCGAACCGCTGAGCGGTCCGCCGGGCGCGCCGCCACCCGCGGCGCGCCCGGTCGCCGCCGGCCCGTGCCCGGGCCGGCGGCACGAGCACCTGCTCCGCCTCTCGGACGTGCCGGGCGCTACGATCCTCCTCGTGCGCGGCGTCGTGCTGGCCGGTTGGCGCCATCTCTGCGCTCTCCCGGCGATCGTCCAGGATGCCTGGCTGTATCTCGCGTCGGCGGGGTTCGCAGGTGCGACCGCGGTCTTCGCCAGGTCCTCCGACTACCGGACGTGGGGCCAGATGGCCGCCGTCGCGTACGGCGCCGCGGCGGCCATCTGCGTCGCCGTCGCGGGAGTCCTCGCGCGCCGCTCGGCCTCCGACGCGGCACGGGCCGCGCGGGCGGCGAGCGTCGGACGTCGCGTGGTCGTCGTCGGCGTCATCGCGGGCGCGGTACTCGTCCCGCTCGTCTTCCAGCTCGTGTGGCGTGCCGAGGGCCTGCCCGGCCAGCACGCGCAGCCCGAGGTCGCGGTCGTCGAGCGCGCGGGCGACCGGGCGGCCGCGTCGCTGGACCCGTACCCCGCGCATCCGACGACCGTCGGCAGCGCGCCACGCTCGGACGCGAAGCAGGTCGACGCGAGCTCCTGCTTCCCCTACCTGCCCGGGATGGTGCCGTTCGGGCTCGTGAACGCGGTCAAGGCGCCGCCCGAGCTCCAGGACGCGCGCGTGGTGCTGACGGGGTTCACGCTCATCGTGGGCGCGATCGCGCTCCTGTGGAGCGACGCGAGCCTCGCCAGGCGGGGTCGGGCGCTGCAGTTCCTGGTCGTGCTCCCGTCAGGGGCCCTCCCGATGGTGACGGGCGGGGACGACCTCCCCGTCCTCGCGCTCATGTTGCTCGGGCTCGTGCTCGCCGAGCGACGAAGACCCGTCGCCTCGGGGCTCGTGCTCGGGCTCTCGGGGACGTTGAAGTTCACGGCGTGGCCGATGCTCCTGCTGATGCTGCTCGCGGTGCGAGACCGGGAGGGCCGGCCCGCGCCGGTGCGGTTCGGGCTGTCCGTGCTGCTCGTGGTCGCGCCCGTGTTCGGCCTCGGCGTCGCGTTCGATCCGAGGGCCTTCTTCGACAACGTGGTCCGGTTCCCGCTCGGCCTCGCACGCGTGCGGTCGCCGGCGGCGAGCCCGCTGCTCGGCCAGGTGCTCGCGCACCAGTTCCCGAACCACAAGCTCGCGGTCACCGCGCTGCTCGTGCTCGCCGGGGCGGCCGTCGTCGTCGTCGCCTTCGTGCGGTATCGGCCGCGCACGCCGGCGGCCGTCGCGCGCTTCACCGGCTTCGCCATGATCGTCGCGACCGTGCTCGCGCCCGCCACCCGCTTCGGCTATCTCATCTACCCGGCGAACCTCTTCGTCTGGGCGTACGTGCTCGACGGCATGACCGCGTCGAGATCGGCGGCCGCCGTTCAGTCCGCGTCGTCGAGCTCGAACACGGTGAGCGAGACGGTGCTCGTCGCTGCGTCGCCGACGAGTGCCGGCGAGATCGACGTCGCGGTCGGTCGCACGACGACGACCACCTCCCAGTAGAAGCCGTCGCGGCTCGGGAACTTCGCGAAGATCTTCGTTCCGCGCCCGTCGCTCGTGGCGTCGACCGCGAGGACCGCGAAGTGACCGTGGACGAGCTCGTGCCGGAAGAACGTCGCGACCTCGCGTTCTCCCGCGGGTACCGACAGCGTGACCGTCCCGCTGTAGAGGTTGACCGCGGGGGCCGGACGCTCGGCCCGCGCCACGGTCGCGGTCGCGGGCACGACGAGCGCGGCAGTCACGTCGGCCGGCGGCTCACCGCCGCGTGAGATCCGGGCGATCACGGGGGCCGCCGTTCGCGCAGGTAGGGAGACCCCGCGGATCGGGTCGAGCACCGCGCCGCCTGTCCCCTTGACGCCACCGCCGGCGAGGGCGAGCGCGAAGCCTCCGAGGACGACTGCGAGCGCGATCGCGACCACGACGAGCGCGGGTCCGGTCCGCGCCCGGACGTGCGTCACCACGACGGCGCGGCCGTCGTCGCCGTCCGGTTCGCTCACGGCGCCCGTGAGCCGACCGGTCGTCCGATCGCCAGCGGACGCGAAGGCCGGGGTCCACGCGCCCGCGGGATCCGGCGGCGGACCGCCGCCGACGCTCGCGACGGGGTCGTGGCCGTGGCCCAGGGGAGGCCCGCTGGCTGGGTCTGCGGCGCTGCCGCTCGGGGGGGTGTTCGGCACGGCGATGTCCCGGTGGCACCCTACTCGCGAAGCGGTCGCGTCCCGTCGCGCGCCACGACGCGGGCGCCGGTCGGCGTGCGTCCGGCGGTAGCCTGGACTATGGCCGTCGTGGACCCGATCACCGAGGGGACGAGCGCTCAGCGCATCGCCGAGGTCGAGGGGAGCGGGGCGCCCGCCCCCGTTGCCGCCGGCGCGGCGCCGCGCCCGCCGGCGGAGACTTCGGTCGAGCCGCTCGTCTCGATCCTCGAGGCGCACCACCCGGGCGAGGACTGGTCTGCCGTCCGCCGCGCGCACGAGCTCGCGTCGCGTGCGCACGCCGGCCAGACGCGCCTCACGGGAGAGCCGTACGTCACGCACTCGATCGCGGTCGCGACGATCGTCGCCGAGCTCGGGCTCGACGGCACGAGCGCCGCCGCGGCGCTGCTCCACGACGTCGTCGAGGACACCGACGTGACGCTCGAGGAGGTCGACCAGTCGTTCGGGGCGACGGTCGCGGCGATCGTCGACGGGGTCACGAAGCTCGACCGCCTCCACTTCTCCTCGAAGGAGGCACAGCAGGCGGCGACCGTCCGCAAGATGCTCGTCGCCATGGCGAAGGACTGGCGAGTCCTCGTGATAAAGCTCGCGGACCGCCTCCACAACATGCGCACGCTCGACGCGATGCCCGAGTGGAAGCAGCGCAGGACCGCGCAGCAGACCCTCGACATCTTCGCCCCTCTCGCGCACCGCCTCGGCATCCAGGAGATGAAGTGGCAGCTCGAGGACCTCTCGTTCCGGGCGCTCCACCCGAAGCGGTACGCGGAGATCGAGCAGATGGTGGCGACCCGGACCCCGCGCCGGGAGGTGGAGCTCGCGCAGGTGATCGAGGTGCTGCGCGGCCGGCTTGCCGCGCTCGGCATCTCGGCCGTGGTCACCGGACGACCGAAGCACCTGTGGAGCATCTACGAGAAG
>DAHUXW010000021.1 GCA_027306925.1 Acidimicrobiaceae bacterium
GGCCCGCCGCGGGCACGCGCCTCGAGGCGCGGCGCACGCCGAGACCCGCCGGCGTGCGCGCCCACGTGCCGCCCGCGCTCGCCGGCGGCCGCTGGTCGCTCCTCCCCGCGGGCGCGCCTGCGGACTTCGCGCCGGACGAGCTCGCCGAGGCGGTCGCGCTCCAGCTCCTCACGCGCTGGGGCGTCGTGTTCCGGGAGCTCGCGACCCGCGAGACGCTCGCCGTCGCGTGGCGCGACGTGCTCTACGCGCTGCGCCGGCTAGAAGCCCGCGGCGTCGCCCGGGGCGGTCGCTTCGTCGCCGGCGCGGCCGGCGAGCAGTACGGCCTACCCGACGCGATCGACGCACTCCGACGGGTCGCGCGCCGCGACCCGGACGGCGTGACGGTCCGGCTCGCGGCGGCGGACCCGCTGAACCTCACGGGCCTGTTCCTCCCCGGCCCGCGGATACCGACGGTACGCGGCAGGGTGCTGCTCGTGCGCGACGGGGACGTCGTCGGCGAGCAGGAGCCGGGCGGAGCGCGGCGGACGTCCGGGGCCGCCGCCTCCTGAGGGGCCCGGTCACCCCGAGCGACCCATCACCGACATATCGCGATATGATTGCGATTGTCGGTGGGCGTCGCCCGCCGGTCAGGAGGAGCGATCCATGCACCACGACCAGCACGACGAGATGGAGCACGTCCACGGCCACTCGCACGACGCGCCGCCGTGGGCCGCGCGCCGGGGCGGCCCGGGCGGCGGAGCCCGCCCGGCGTTCGGACCGGTCGCTGGACCGTTCGCCGGAGGGTTCGGACCGGCGAGGGGCGGGCCGTTCGGCCGCGGCCGCGGTCGCGGTCCCGGGGGGCGTGCGCGCCGCGGCGACGTGCGCGCCGCGGTGCTCGCGCTGCTCGCCGAGCGGCCGATGCACGGCTACGAGATCATCCAGGAGCTCGCGGCCCGCACTGGCGGCGTGTGGAAGCCGAGCCCCGGGTCGGTCTACCCGACGCTCCAGCTGCTCGAGGACGAGGGTCTCGTCACCGCCGAGCAGGACGCGGGCAAGCGGCAGTTCTCGCTCACCGACGCCGGCCGTGAGGCCGCGGCGGAGCGGGACGGGCGCAAAGCGCCCTGGGACGAGGTGAACGAGGGCGTCGGCCCGGACGCGATGCGTCTGCGGCACGCGCTCGGGCAGCTCGCGGGCGCCGTGGTCCAGATCGGCCAGGCCGGCACCGAGGAGCAGCAGGGCGAGGCCGAGGCGTTGCTCGCCGAGACGAGGCGCCGCCTCTACGCGATCCTCGCCGCGGAGACGTGACGGTCGCGACGGCGCCCGCTCACACCCCGCCGGACGCGCGTCGGGCGCCGGACCCGCCCGCGCCCGGCCGGGCCGGCGGGACGATGGCGACCGCGTTCTCGATGTCGACGGGTGCGATCTCACCGGCCGGCGTGAAGCCGAGGATCCTGCCGTAGAAGACGAGCTCGGCCTCCGCGGTCCGTCGGATGTTCTCGGCGCGCCGGAAGCCGTGCTGCTCGCCCTCGTACGCGAGGTACGCGACCGGTACGCCTCGCGAACGGAGCGCCTCGACCATCATCTCCGCCTGGTTCGGCGGGACGACCGCGTCCTCGAGCCCCTGGAAGACGATGAGCGGTGTGCGCATGCGGTCCGTGTGAAAGATCGGGGAGCGTTGCTCGTACAGCGCACGCGCCTCGGGCCACGGGCCGATGAGCCCGTCGAGGTACCGCGACTCGAACTTGTGCGTCTCGCGCGCGAGCGCACCCGCGTCCGCGACGCCGAAGTAGCTCGCGCCCGCGGCGAACACCTCGCCGAACGTCGTCGCGCAAAGCGTCGTGTAGCCGCCCGCGCTCCCGCCGTGGATCACGAGCCGTGCGCCGTCGACGAGCCCACCGGTCGCGAGCGCGCGCGCGACGTTCTCGCAGTCCGCGACATCGACGACGCCCCACGCGCCCGCGAGGCGCTCGCGGTACGCGCGCCCGTACCCGGAGCTGCCGCCGTAGTTCACGTCCGCCACCGCGAACCCCCGGCTCGTCCAGAACTGGATGGAGTAGTCGAGCGCGCTGCCGGCCTGCGAGGTCGGCCCGCCGTGGATCGCGACGACGAGCGGGGGGAGCTCGCGGGCGGGGCCGTCGAACTCCGCGTTCTTCGGGAGGTAGACGAGCGCGTGGGCCCGAAGACCGCCTCCGGTGGGGTACTCGAAGGCGGTGGGCACCGAGATGTACGCTGCGTCCTCGCGGTCGGGGCGGCTCCGCCGCACGACGGTCGTCTCCCCGGAGGGGACGGCGATCTCGACCACCGCGGCGGCCTTCCTCGCGGAGGCGGCGACCGCGGCGACCCCCTTGCCGAAGGGACGGATCCCGGCAAAGGAGGTGAGCTCGACCGGGAACGGGACGA
>DAHUXW010000026.1 GCA_027306925.1 Acidimicrobiaceae bacterium
CGTGCGCGCGACGGGCGCAGGCCGCGTGTCGCCGATCTTCGGGCGCGGCGGCCCCTCAGCTGCCCGGTCGCGCGCGGGCTCTCTCGGCGTCGGCGCCGCGGCGGAGGCAGCACCGGGTGCGGCGGGCTCGCCCGCGGCACCCTGGTATGTCGTGGATTCGGACCTCGGATGGGTCCCGTCTCGGGCGCGCGTCGACTCGACGCGCGCGGGGCGCCGTGGGCAGCGCTGCGGCGGGGCTCGGGGCTCCGCGGCGGACGCTGGCGGCGCCGGACGTCGTGGGGGTACCAGCGACCGACACCTTCGGCGAGGCGCCGGTCGTGGGTGACTGGGGTGTGGCGGCCGGTGCGGCGCGCCGGTGCGAGAGGTCGGCGCCGGCGCAGCCGGAGACGCGCGGAGCGCGGCCGAGCCGCCTCGCGAGGCGAGCGTCGCGGCGGAACCAGTGCGTCGTCATGCTGGCCCGCAGTCTATCCCCGCCCCTCTACCTGCGGAGACACGTTGCGATCACGTGACGCCGGCGCGCGCCGTGGAGGCGAAGGCGCGAGTGGCAGGCCCGGCCCACGGCGGCCGGCCGCCTTCCCACCCCCGGTCAGTGCCTCTTCGCGAGCCGCGAGGCCGGCGCGTGCGCCTGCGCACCGCCCGCGGCCGACGTGGTCGCCGAGACGTGCGCGCCGGGCAGCGCGAGGGGCGCCACGCCGTGCGCGTACAGGTAGTCGAGCACGCTACGGACCACCGGGGCGGAGGCCTGCGCGCCGTAGCCGGCCTGGGCGATCTCGACGGCGACCGCGTAGCGGGGCGCCTGGCCGCGCGGCCCCGCGAACGCGACGAACCACGAGGTCGGCGGCGCGTTGTGGGTGATCGTCGCGGTCCCCGTCTTGCCCGCGACGAGCCACTTCGTGAGGTTGAAGCCCTGGAACTCCGCGTACGCGGTGCCCTTCGGATTCGACACGACGCCTTCGAGCCCCTGCAGGATCGCCTGGTACGTCGTCGCCGACATCTTCACGTGGTCGACGACCTTCGGCGCCATCCGACGAACCGTGCCGGCAGGGCTGACGAGCGCGGCCGCCATCTCGGGCGCGTAGCGGGTCCCGCCGTTGGCGAATGTCGCGTACGCGTTCGCGATCTCGAGCGGTGTGAGAAGCGTCTCGCCCTGGCCGAAGGCCATCTCGACGTTGTCGCCCACGTAGTACGAGGTGCTCGGGTACGCGGCGGGGTCGTACGCGTGCAGCTGGCGCCGGAGCACCGGGCTGTCGACCTGCCCGGCCGACACGTTCGGCAGGTCGATGCCGCTCGGGACCCCGAGACCGTAGAGCGCGGCCATGTGCTGGATCGGCATGAGGCCGAAGCGACCCTGTGCATCCCAGAACCGCTGGCCCATCGTGTAGAAGAAGATGTCGCTCGACTCGGTGAGCGCGGACGTGACGTTCACGGGGCCGAGAACCTCGCCGCCCGCGTTGTGCAACGTGATGTTGCCGACCGTGAACGACCCGGTGTCGTCCACGTAGTCGTAGGGCGTGATGAGCCCGTCCTGGAGCGCGGCAGTGGCGGTCGCGAGCTTGAACGTCGACCCCGGAGGGCTCCCGTTGCTCACCGCGTAGTCGACGAGCGGCTGCGCCTGGCTCGCAGGCGGCGTCAGCGCCTTGTACGCCTTGTCGGAGATCGCGGGCACCCAGACGTTGTCGTTGTAGCCCGGGTACGACGCGAGCGCGAGCACGTGGCCGTTGCGCGGGTCGATCACCGCCGCGGCCGCGTACGGTGCCGGCTGCGCGCCGCCGGGGACGGAGCCCGACCGGAGCGCGCCGACCTGGCGCGCGAGGTCGTTCGTGAGCGCCTTCTCGAGCCCCGTGTCCATGTTCAGCACGACCTCGTCACCGGGCGTCGGCTCGGTGGTCGAGCGGGTCCCTACGTCCTGCCCGACGTCGTTCACCTCGATCGTCGACACACCGGGCTTCCCGTGCAGCGCGAGCTCGTACTGCTGCTCGATCCCACTCTGGCCGAACTGGGTGTCCTGGGGAACGTAGCCGTAGGGCGCGTACTTCGCCTTCGAGTACTGCGCGTACTCCTGCGCGCTGATCGCACCCACGTAGCCGACGACCTGTGACGCCAGCCCCTGCGCCGGATAGGTGCGCAGGTACGTCTTCGGCTCGCTCACGCCGGGGAAATCCGACTGGTGCTCGGCGATGTACGCGACGATCGAGAACGGGACGCCGACCGCGATCGGCGCGGGTGCGAACGGGCCGATCTGGTTGCTCGTGACCGATGCGTCGATCTGCGCGACGGTCTTGCCGAGCAGCGGTGCGAGGCGCTGGATGACCGCCGCGTCCTGCTGCGGGCACAGGCTCCGCTGGGACGTCGGGCACGCGAGCGTGACGACGTACGTCGCGTTGTCCTTCGCGAGCACCTGTCCGTCGCGTGCGACGATCGCGCCGCGCGGGGGCTGGATCGCGACGGTCGTCGTGAAGATCTGGATCGCCCGCGAGCGCGCCGCCGCGTAGCCGAGCACCTGGATCGACCAGAGCCGGAGCACGAGCACCGCGAAGAGGCCGACGACGACGACCGCGACGACCGAAAGTCGCAGGCCGAGATGTGCGCCCTTTCGTCCGCCGCCGGCCGACGTCCGATCGTCACCGGGCTCGGCACGACGGCGCTGCGGGCGCACCGGGAGCGGTCTGCGCTCGAATGCCCTGGGCGTCGCCGGCGCGCGACGCCGCTTGCGGCGGCGTCGCGGCGTCAACGCGTCGCGCTCCCGCCACTCGGGATCGCGTGGCCCGTCACCGATCGGTCCGCGCCCTGCACGACCCATCGGAGCGCGGCGACGCTCGGGAACGCGAGCACGAGCGCCCCGACGGTCACCACGAGGACGACGACCGCACCCTGACGGTCGAGCATGCCGGGCTGCCCGAGCAGGTCGCCGAGCACCGCGAAGCAGAGCGTGCCGCCGGCCGCTCCCGCGATGCAGGTCGCGACCTGGAGGCTTCGCCCGTCGCGGTCGCCGGGCAGCGCGCGCACGCCACCGGCGGCGAAGGCGACGAGCACGTAGGTGAGCGCCGAGAGCCCGTACGGCGTGGGGAGCACGAGGTCGGCGACGAGACCGATCACGAAGCCGATCATCGCGCCGCGCTGCGATCCCGCGACCGCGCCCGCCGCGGCCGCCAGGAGCACGAGGACCTCGGGATGCGCGCCGTGGACGACGAGCTGGTCGAGGACCGCGACCTGGACGACGAGGGCGAGAAGCGCGACCGCGCCGAGTCGGCTCCAGCTCCGCAGGTTCACGGCTGGGGGAGCCACTCCAGCACGCTCACGTACTGGATCGTGTCGAGGTTCACGAGCGGGCGGGCGTTCACGGTCGTCGTGAGCCCCCCGGCCGACGTCTTCACCGAGGTGACGCGGGCGATCGGGATCCCCGCGGGGTACGCACCTCCGTCCGTGCCGCTCGTGAAGACCGTCTCGCCGAGGACCGGAAGCGGGCCGGAGATCTCCTGGATGCTCAGCGGCTCCGCGAAGCCCTGCCCGTCCGCGATCGCGTTCCCGGCGCGCGCTGCGGTCCCGAAGGTCACGCCGATGCTTGAGGACTTGTCGGTGACGAGGCGGACGGTCGAGGTCGACGCGCTCGACACGGCGACCGTGCCGATGAGCCCCCGCCCCGACACGACCGGCATCCTCGGCCCGACCCCCGCGCCGGTCCCGCGGTCGATCTCGAGGAGGTACTGGAAGTTCGAGGTCGGTGCCGAGATCACCTCGGCCGGTGTCGAGGTGATGTTCGCCACGAACGGGAGGTGCGCGAGTGCGAGCACCGCGCCCGCCTGGCGCGAGGCGAAGGCTCCCTCGGCCTGCGCAGCCTGGAGCTTGCCGAGCTGCTGCTCGAGGCGGCGGTTCTCGCTCTGCACCGCGCCGTAGTGGAACGCGCCTGCGAAGACATCGCCGACCGGGTGGAGCGCGGCCGAGATCCCGCGCTGGACCGGCGACAGCGCGTCGCGCACGCCGTTGCGGATGTGCGTGATGCCGTGGCTCACCTCGCCGTGGTAGTCGAGCGTGAGGACCGTGATCGAGGCGAGCACGAGCATGAGCAGCGTGACGCGCTGGCTCGTCCTTCGGGCCGGAGACGCCACGAGGGCGGGCGGAGCCGGCCGCTCAGCGGCTCGACGAGGAGACCAGCACCTGCTGGAGCGCGTCGAACTCCTCGAGGCACATGCCGCTGCCGAGCGCGACGCAGTTGAGCGGGTCGGGAGCGACGACGATCGGCATGTTCGTCTCCGCCTGGAGACGGACGTCGAGCCCGTGCAGCAGCGCGCCGCCGCCCGTGAGGACGATCCCCTGGGTCATGATGTCCGCGGCGAGCTCCGGCGGCGTCTTGTCGAGCGTGACCTTCACCGCGTCGATGATCGCGGCGAGCGGCTCCTCGATCGCCTTGCGGATGTCCTTGGTCGACGTGACGATCGTCTTCGGCAGTCCGCTCACGAGGTCGCGGCCGCGGATCTCCGCGTGCAGCTCCTCCTCGAGCTCGCAGGCGGAGCCGAGCGCCATCTTGATCTCCTCTGCGGTGCGATCGCCGAGCGCGAGGCTGTACTCCTTCTTCACGTAGCTGATGATCGCCTCGTCGAGCTCGTCGCCGCCGATGCGGATCGACTGGCTCGTCACGATCCCGCCTAGCGAGATCACCGCGACCTCGGTCGTGCCACCGCCGATGTCGACGACCATGTTGCCCGTCGGCTCGTGGACCGGCAGGCCCGCGCCGATCGCGGCCGCCATCGGCTCCTCGATGATGTACGCCTTGCGCGCACCCGCGTACTCCGCGGCCTCCTGGACTGCGCGCTTCTCGACTCCGGTGATCCCCGACGGGACGCAGATCACCATGCGCGGCTTCGAGAAGCGGCGCGGGTGGACGCGGCGGATGAAGTACCTGAGCATCATCTCGCAGATCTCGAAGTCCGCGATGACGCCGTCCTTCAGCGGACGGATCGCCTGGATGTTGCTCGGCGTGCGCCCGATCATCCGCTTCGCCTCGGCGCCGACGGCGAGCGGATGGCCGTCGCGGACGTTGATCGCGACGACCGACGGCTCGTTGAGAACGATCCCCTTGCCCCGGACGTAGACGAGCGTGTTCGCGGTGCCGAGGTCGACCGCCATGTCGCGGCCACCGAATCCGAACATGTTGTCGGGCATACTTCCAGCTCCAGATCGTTGGGCGACCGCGACAGGTTACGGGATGGCCGAGGGCGTCACAAGGCGCCCACGGGCGCAGGCGCACGTCGTGGCCGGGACTCGGCACCCCGGTCGACCGGTTCGGGCCCGGCCGCCGGCACGGTGCCGGCCGGCGAGATCAGCGAAGTCCGGGAAAGAAGAGCGCGATCTCGCGCGTCGCGGACTCGGGCCCGTCGGACCCGTGCACGAGGTTCTCCGTCGTCTCGGTCGCGAGGTCGCCGCGGATCGTGCCGGGCGCCGCGTCCGCCGGACTCGTCGCGCCCATGAGGTTGCGCACGATACGCCACGTATCGTCGGGGCCCTCGACGACCATCACGAGCGCCGGCGAGCGCGAGATGAACTTCACGAGCGAGTCGAAGAAGGGGCGCTCGCGGTGCTCCGCGTAGTGGTGCTCCGCGACGTCCGGGTCGATCACGCGCAGCTCGGCTGCGACGACCCGGAGCCCTTTGCGCTCGAGCCGGCCGACGATCGCGCCGACGAGGCCGCGCTCGACGGCGTCGGGCTTGCATATGACGAGGGTCCTGTTCATGGCCGCATGCAACCTAGTCGGCGCGCCGCTGCCCGGGCGACCCCGACGACGTAGAGCGACCCGGTCACGAGTACGAGGTCGTCCGGCGCGACACGCCCGAGGGCGATCTCGAGCGCGTCGTCCACCGTGTCGGCGACGGTCGCCGCGAGGCCGACCGAGGCGGCCGCGTCAGCGATCGCGGACGCCGGGAGCGCGCGCGGCGACGGCGGCGAGCACGCGACGACGCCTGCCAGGCGCTCGCCGCGAAGAGCGCCGAGCAGCTCACCCGGGTCGCGACCCCGCAGGCAGCCGACGACTGCAACGATGCGGTCGGGTGCCGCGAAGTCCTCGTCGAGCGCATCGCGAAGCGCGTCGATCCCGGCCCGGTTGTGCGCCCCGTCGAGGACGACGAGCGGGCGGCGACCGGCGATCTCGAGCCTGCCCGGGACGGTCGTGGCCGCGAACGCCTCGGCCACGACGTCCTCGGCGACCGGCGCGCCGAGCATCGCCTCGGCCGCGGCGAGCGCCGCCGCCGCGTTGTCCCCCTGGTGCGCGCCGAACAGCGGAAGGTAGACCTCGTCGTAGGCGGCGCCCGGCGTGCGCAGGTCGAGCACGCGGCCGCCGTGCGCCGCCCGGTTCGACGTGCAGTCGAAGTCGACCGATCGCCGCAGGACCGCGCTCGCGCCGGCGGACCGCGCCGCGTCGAGGAAGATCCGGGCGATGTCGGGGTCGCGCTCGCCGAGCACGAGAACCGCGCCGGGCTTCACGATGCCCGACTTCTCGGCGGCGATCTCCTCACGCGTCGACCCGAGTATCTCGGTGTGGTCGAGGTCGACGTTGGTCACGACGGCGACCGCGCCGTCCGCGACGTTCGTCGCGTCGTACCGACCGCCGAGGCCGACCTCGACGACCGCGGCCTCGACCGCCACGTCCGCGAACCACCGGAAGGCCGCGGTCGTGACGAGCTCGAACCACGTCGGCGGTGTCGGCCACGCGTCGCGCGCGACGAGGAACTCCTCGAGCGCCGAAAGCGCGGTGAGCTGCTCGCAGAGCTCCTCGTCGCCGATCGCGAGACCGTTGCGCGCGATCCGCTCGTTCAGGCGCTCGAGGTGCGGGCTCGTGTACGTGCCGACCGAGAGGCCGGTTCCCGCGAGGAGGTTCGAGCAGACCCTGGTCGTCGACCCCTTCCCATTGGTCCCGGTGACGTGCACGACGCCGTACGCGTCCTGAGGGTCGCCGATCGCGGAGACGAGCGCCTCCACCCGCTCGAGCGTCGGCGCGGCCGCCCTGCCCGCGACCCCGCGCTCGATCGCCTCGAGGTTCACGTGACGGTCGAGCCACGCGAGCGCATCGCCCAGTGACGCCGGCAGCGGCCGGCCCGGGTCGCCCGGCAGGGGTCTGGCGCTCTCCCCCTCAGGAGGCCGCACGACGGGGGCGGTCCGACTTCTCGCCCGCAGCGCGCGGCAGCAGGCTCGGAGCGACGCGCTCGAGGACGACGCCCTTGTCGACGACGCATCGTCCGACGTCGCTCCTGCTCGGGAGGTCGTACATCACGTCGAGGAGCACCTCTTCGAGGATGGCCCGCAGCCCGCGTGCGCCGGTACCTCGCAGGAGCGCTTGTTCGGCGACGGCCTCGAGGGCGTCGGAGGCGAATTCGAGCTCGATCCCGTCGAGGGCGAACACCCGCTGGTATTGGCGCGTGAGGGCGTTCTTCGGCTCCACGAGGATCCGGATGAGCGCCTCCTTGAAGAGCTGGCTCACCGCGCCCACGACGGGCAAGCGCCCGATGAACTCGGGGATGAGGCCGAATTTCATCAAGTCTTCCGGCAGGACGTGACGCAGGATCTCGGTGTCGTCGCGCTCGCTCTGCCTGCGCACCTCGGCGCGGAATCCGATGCCCTTGCGTCCGATGCGGCTCTCGATGATCTTGTCGACACCGGCGAAGGCGCCGCCGCAGATGAACAGGATGTTCGTCGTGTCGATCTGGATGAACTCTTGATGGGGATGCTTGCGACCACCCTGGGGGGGCACCGACGCCGTGGTCCCTTCCAGGATCTTCAAGAGCGCTTGCTGTACGCCCTCGCCCGAGACGTCACGGGTGATGGACGGGTTCTCGCTCTTGCGGGCGATCTTGTCGATCTCGTCGATGTAGATGATGCCGGTCTCCGCCCGCTTCACGTCGTAGTCCGCTGCCTGGATCAGCTTCAACAAGATGTTCTCGACGTCTTCGCCGACGTATCCCGCCTCCGTCAACGCGGTGGCGTCGGCGATAGCGAAGGGCACGTTCAACATTCGGGCGAGCGTCTGCGCCAAGAGGGTCTTGCCGCAGCCCGTGGGGCCGAGGAGGAGGATGTTGGACTTGGCGAGCTCGACGGCATCGTCGTCACCGGGAGTCCCCGCCTGCACGCGCTTGTAGTGGTTGTAGACAGCAACGGACAGAATCTTCTTCGCGTATTCCTGGCCGACGACGTAGTCGTTCAAGAAGTCGAAGATCTCCCGCGGCTTCGGAAGGTCCTCGAAGCTCAGCTCGGTGCTCTCGGTCAGTTCCTCGGCGATGATGTCGTTGCACAGATCGATGCACTCGTCGCAGATGTAGACACCCGGGCCGGCGATCAGCTTCTTGACCTGCTTCTGCGACTTTCCGCAGAAGCTGCACTTGACCAGGTCCCCCCCCTCACCGAACTTCGCCACTCCCCGTCTCCCTTACTCGCTCGGTCCGGTTCCGTCGCTGCCTGGCCCGCCGCGGTGCGCCCCCGGCGCTCCACGTCCCGGCCCGCGCCCCCCGGCCACGGGCCGTAGCCCTCGTGTCCTACGCTGCACCGACCGCTTCCAGAGCGGGTGCGTCACGCACGCTGATCACCTCGTCGATGACGCC
>DAHUXW010000029.1 GCA_027306925.1 Acidimicrobiaceae bacterium
CGTGCGCCCCCGGCTCGCCCGCCGGCGAGGGTGGCGTCGTCGCGTCGGTCACGCGCCGATGCTACGGCCGCGCCGCCCGGCCCGCGTCCGGCGCCCGACGGTGCCGGGGAAAGCGGGCGGCGACGCCGGGCGCAGCGGCCAGGTCGCCTGCGGCACACCGGACACTTCGCTGAGAGCTGCTGCCTTCCGGCCCTGACTCGGTTCACGAGGTCCGGTTGCGCAGAACCCGGCCACTGCGCTCGACGGCGCCGCCCGCCGACACGATAGCGTCTCACTTTCTCGGAGGGGTGCGAGAGCGGCCGAATCGGCACGATTGGAAATCGTGTGTCGGGAGACTGACCGTGGGTTCGAATCCCACCCCCTCCGCCGGGGACCGGCTCGCGCCGGTCGACGACGCATTGGAGGCGGCGCGTTGCTCGACGACGTTGGGGCGATGCAGCTCGCGCTTGCGCAGGCTGCCGAGGCGCCCGCGCACGGCGACGTGCCCGTGGGGGCCGTCGTGACCCGGGGTGGTGTCGTGATCGCGAGCAGGCACAACGAGCGCGAGCTCGCTCGCGACCCCACGGCGCACGCCGAGGTGCTCGCGATGCGCGACGCCGCCGCGGCACTCGGCGGGTGGCGGCTCGAGGGGTGCACGCTGTACGTGACGCTCGAGCCCTGCGCGATGTGCGCGGGCGCGCTGGTCGCGGCGCGCGTCGAGCGCGTCGTGTTCTCGGCGGCCGACCCGAAGGCGGGCGCGTGCGGCTCCCTGTACAACCTGTGCGCCGACCCGCGCTTGAACCACGAGGTCGCGGTCGTCGACTCCGTGCTCGCGCGGCAGGGCGCCGCGCTGCTCGAGGCCTTCTTCGCGACCCGCCGGGCGAGCCGCTAGCCTTCCACCTCGGAGGGATGCGAGAGCGGCCGAATCGGACGGTCTCGAAAACCGTTGTGCGTCCTGCGCACCGTGGGTTCGAATCCCACTCCCTCCGCTCGGGCGTCCTTGCGAAACCCGGCACTCAGAATGACGATTCTCCCGGTCGGAGGCGCCTGCGGGCCCTCCGGCCGGGGATCGTGGCCCTCGGGGCGCGAAGAGGTGGGCGCGGGTGGCCCGGTGCTCGCCGGTGGAGCGCCCGCCGTGTCGGGCTTCCTCGCCGGGATCACCGAGTCGGGCCGTGACGGCGCGCCGGCCCGTCGACCAGTCCTCCGCTCGGACGGCTCGGGCGGTCCGGCGCGGGCGACGACGATCGACGGTCGTGCTCGGCAAGGATGGTCGGCGCCGCCGGTGTCCCGGGCCGGCGCGGTCCGGAGGAGCAGCCATGACCAGTGCCCGATCGACAGCCGCGCGCTCGCCGCGCGGCGCGCCCGCGTCGGCGCCGGGCGTGGCGCAATGAGCGCGGCCGCCGTACCCGCTCCGGGCGCCTGGAGCGCCGTGCCGCCCGGTCACTACCCGTTGCGCGGCCTCGTGGCGTCGGAGTGGACGAAGTTCCGGACCGTGCGCTCCACGTTGTGGACGCTCGCCGCGACCGTCACGCTCGGGATCGGGCTCGGCGCGATCGCGACCGCGACGACCGCGGCGCGCTGGTCGCAGGCGTCGCTCGTCGAGCGGCTGACGTTCGACCCCACGCGCACGAGCCTGACCGGGCTGCTGTTCGCACAGCTCGCGGTCGGCATCCTCGGCGTGCTCGTCGTGTCGGCCGAGTACGGCACGGGCACGATCCGGGCGACGCTCGCGGCGGCCCCGCGCCGCCCGCTCGTGCTCGCGGCGAAGGTCGCGGTCTACGGCGCGGTCGTGCTCGTCGTCGGCGAGGCCGTCGCCTTCGGGGCCTTCCTGCTCGGGCAGTCGCTCCTCTCCCCGAAGGCGCCGACCGCAGCGCTCGGCGACCCCGGGGTGCTGCGCGCGGTCGCGGGCGGCGGCCTCTACCTGCTCGTGCTCGGACTGCTCGCGCTCGGCATCGCGACGATCGTGCGGCACACCGCGGGCGCGATCAGCGCGTTCGTCGCGGCGCTGCTCGTGCTTCCGCTCATCGTCGCTGCGCTGCCGTCCTCGATCGGCGACGCGGTGGGTCGGTACCTGCCGGCGAACATCGGCGTCGTGCTGCTCTCCGTCGCGCCGCAGGCCCACGCGTTCTCGCCGTGGGCCGGGCTCGGTGTCCTCGCCGGCTACGCCGCGGCGGCGCTCGTGATCGGCGGCACGCTCCTCGTGCGGCGGGACGCGTGACGCGCCGCTAGGTCGCCGCCGGCTCGGGCGCGCCCATGGCGTGCCCGCTGCTTTGCTCGAGCCAGCGACGGAACCCTGCGGCGTTCGAGTGGAAGCCGTTGAGCGTCTCGAGCTTGCGCCGCGCCGCGGGGTCCGTGCCGGCGACATCCGCGGCGAAGCGCGCCGCGAGCGCGTCCGCGATGTCCCGCCCGTCGGCGTACGCGCGCCTCGCCTCCTCTGCCCAGTCGTTCAGCGTCTCGGCCGCGTCCGCGAGCAGCTCGTCGGGAGGGCCGGGGATGAGGCCGTAGTGGGCGAGGGCGATCCCCGACGGCCGGTGCGACGCGAAGCGCTCGAGTGACGCGAGCGCGAGCGCGAGGTCGAAGTCCGGCGGAGGCGTCGCGGGGCGGAGCGCGCCGCCGCCCGGGAGCTGGACGCCGACCGCGTCGCCCGCGAACAGCAGCCCGGACTGCGAGTCGAGGAATCCGAGGTGGTGCTTGGCGTGCCCGGGGGAGTCGACTGCGGTGAGCGAGCGGCCACCGCCGAGGTCGACGGTGTCCCCGTCGAGCAGCACCTGGACGCGCTCGGGCTCGGTCGCGTCGAGCCGGCCGTAGAGGTCGTCGAGGAGCGGGCCGTAGACGCGCGCCGCGGACGCGACGAGCCGCGTCGGGTCGACGAGGTGGCGCGCCCCCAGCTCGTGCACGTAGATCGTCGCCCGCGGGAACGCCCGCGCGACGTCGCCGACGCCACCGGCGTGGTCGAGGTGCACGTGGGTCACCGCGACCCCGGCGAGGTCGTGCGCGCCGAGCCCGAGCGCGGCGAGCGCGGCGAGCAGGACGGGAACCGAGCTCTGGCTCCCGGTCTCGACGAGCACCGGGGCGTCCCCGTCGAGCAGGTACCCGGCGGTCGCCTGCTCCCAGCCGCCGAGCAGCGTGTCGATCTCCGTGACGCCGGGCGCGATCAGGCGCATCGCCGGGCCTCCGGCCGGCTCACGGCGCGAGCTCGATGACGATCTTCACGTCGTCGGGCCCGTGCTCGAACGCGTCGGAGAAGCGGTCGATCGGGACCTTGCGAGTCACGAGACGCGCGAGCCAGTCGTGGTCCGCCCGGGCGAGCGCGTCGGCGCCGGCGCGGTAGTGGCGCGCGTTTGCGTTCACCGAGCCGACGACCGCGGTGTTCTGGAGCACCATCGAACGCGCGAGCGAGCCCGCGTCGACGTCGAGCTCGACCCCCGTCGGCGACACACCCGTCAGGCAGACGACGCCGCCGACGCCGACGGTCGCGACCGCGTCGAAGACGAGCGGGGGCACGCCCGTGCACTCGAGCACGATGTCGGGTCCCTCGAGCGCGTCCGCGAGCTTGCCCGTGTGGTACGTCGCACCGAGCGCTCGCACGAGGTCCGGCTTCAGGCCGGTCGCCATCTGGTCGACGACGTGGACCTCGAGGCCGCGCTCCACGCCGAGCAGCGCCGCGAGCAGCCCGATCGGCCCCGCGCCGACGACGAGGGCCGTCTTCGGCTGCCAAGTCTGACGCCCCCCGATCCGCTCGACCTCCTCCCAGGCCTTCGAGACGACCGTGGTCGGCTCGAGCAGGACGCCGAGCTCGCCGAGCTGCGGGTCGACCTTGACCATCGCGTCGGGGTCGGCGCGCCAGCGCTCCCGCATGAACCCGTCGAGCTGCTTGATCCCGTGCTCGGTGTACTGGCCGTTGCGGCACGTGTCCCACTCGCCGGCCGCGCAGCTGTAGCAGGGGACGGGGTCCGGGCGGCGAACGATCCCGACGACGAGGTCGCCCTTCGCGAGCCCCGAGCCCGCCGGCGCGTCGAGGACCCGTCCGAGCGACTCGTGGCCGAGCACGAGCCGCTCGTGGCCCGGCGGCGCCCAGCCGTAGTCGCCCCGGACGATCTCCATGTCCGTTCCGCACACGCCCACCGCGATGGTCTCGACGAGGACCGCGCCCTCCTTCTCGTCGGGTTCGGGGACGTCGCCGAGCTCGTTCGACGAGGCTGTCCTCGGGATCACGGTGAGTGCCTTCACGGGATTCCTCCGCTGGGTTCTGGATGCCGGGCTAGACGGTCGGACGCCGGCGCCGGGCGAGACCGCTGCGCACGGCTCGCGACGGGGACCTCGGTCGCCCGCCGCTGGCGACCTTCTCTCCCGCGAGCCGCGCACGCTGCCCGTGGCCCTCGGTCCACTTCGCGTCGGCCGCGAGGTTCACCGCGGTGTTCACCAACGAGATGTGCGAGAAAGCTTGCGGGAAGTTGCCGACGAGGCGCTTCGCGATCGGGTCGTACTCCTCGGAGAGCAGGCCGACGTCGTTGCGGAGGGCGAGCAGCCGCTCGAAGAGCTTGTGTGCGTCGTCGTGGCGGCCGACGAGCTCGAGGTTGTCCGCGAGCCAGAACGAGCACGCGAGGAACGCTCCCTCGCGTCCGGTCAGGCCGTCGACCTCGCCCGTGCCCGTGGTGTCGTAGCGGAGCACGAAGCCGTCGTGGGTGAGCTCGCGCTCGACCGCTGCGACCGTGCCGGCGACGCGCGGGTCGTGCGGGGGCAGGAAGCCGACCATCGGGATCATGAGGACGCTCGCGTCGAGCGCGCTCGACCCGTAGTACTGCGTGAAGGTGTTGCGCTCTACGTCGAACGCCTTCTCGAGCACCTCGGCGTGGATCTCGTCGCGGATCGCGCGCCAACGCCCGACCGGACCGGGGAAGTCGAACTCCTCGATGTCCTTCACCGCCCGGTCGAGCGCGACCCACGCCATCACCTTGGAGTGCGTGAAGTTCCGCCTCGGGCCGCGAACCTCCCAGATCCCGTCGTCCTCCCGGCGCCAGCCGTCCTCGAGGAACCCGACGAGAGCGGTCTCGAGGTCCCACGCCGGGCCCGCCGGGTCCATCCCGCCGCGCCGTGCCTCGTGGAGCGCGGAGATCACCTCGCCGTACACGTCGAGCTGGAACTGGCCCGCGGCCGCGTTGCCGACGCGCACCGGACGCGAGCCGTCGTAGCCGCCGAGCCAGTCGAGCTCGGCCTCGACGAGGTTCCGCTCGCCGGCGGGGCCGTACATGATCTGGAGCTTCGACGGGTCGCCCGCGACCGCGCGCAGCAGCCAGTCCCGCCACGCTCCGGCCTCGTCGTGGTAGCCGGCCGCCATGAGCGCGCTGAGCGTGAGGGTCGCGTCCCGCAGCCAGCAGTAGCGGTAGTCCCAGTTGCGCGAGCCGCCGAGGGCCTCGGGCAGCGACGTCGTGACCGCGGCGACGATGCCCCCCGTCGGCGCGTACGTGAGCGCCTTCAGCGTGATCGCCGAGCGCATGACCGCGTCTCGACGGGGCCCGTCGTCGACCGCGGCGCGCGACGACCACTCCTCCCACCAGTCGACCGTCTCCTGGATCCCGTAGTGGCCGTCCACCGGCCGCGGCGGGTCGGTGTGCGACGGGTACCAGGAGAGCACGAACGGAACCTGCTGGCCCTCGGACACCGAGAACGTCGCGACCGACGTGAGGTCCTCGCCGTGAACGTGCACGGGCGTCCAGAGCGCGATCGCGTCCGGCCCGGCGACCGCGGTGAGCATGCCGTCGAGCCGCCGCACCCACGGGACGATGGCGCCGTAGCCGAAGCGCACGCAAAGGTCCATGCGCATCTCGACGCGCCCCGAGGTGCAGCGCACCGTGCGGACGATCTCGGGGTGCTGCTCGCGCACGGGCATGCAGTCGGTGACGACGACCGTCCCGCCGTCGACGGCAAACTCCGACTCGAGCACGAGCGTGTCGCCCCGGTAGCGGCGGGAGGTCGCGAGCAGCGGCGCCCCCTGTCCCGGTTTCGGGCTCTGTGCTGGCGCGAGTCGCCAAAATCCGTGGCGCTCGTCGCCGACGAGCCGGGCGAAGCACGCCTCGGAGTCGAAGCGCGGGAGGCAGAGCCAGTCGATCGAGCCGTCCCGGCCGACGATCGCCGCGGTATGGGTGTCGCCGATGACTGCGTAGTCCTCGATAGCGAGCGCCATCGGAGCATCATTGCCCACGGCGCGCCGGCCGCGCTGGGCGGACACGGAGCGCGGTCAGCTCGCGCAGGCGCCCGTGCCCGCGTCGGTCGGGTGCCGCTCGGCATCGAGGACGCGCGACCGGACCCCGGGGGACGCGAGCGCGTAGCCGATGTCCGGGTTCGTCGAGGAGCGCGAGAACACGACGCCGAGCACCGTGCCCGAGGGCGAGACGAGCGGACCGCCGGAGTTGCCCGGGCGCACGACGGCCTGGAGCTCGTAGACGGTCCGGACCGTGAGCGCGGTCGCGTAGATGTCGCGGCCTTGGGCCTCGAAGCGCGCGAGCACGCCGGCCGGGCGCGCCGAGAAGCTCCCGCCACCGGGGTAGCCGAGCACGACCGAGGCCGCGCCGCGCTGGACGAGACCGGGCGAGACAGCGAGCGCCGGCTCGCCGAGCGGCGCGCTGCGGAGCACGGCGAGGTCGAACTTCGGGTCGAACAGCACGGTCGTCGCGGCGGCCGACGAGCCGTTGGGCGCGAAGAGCGAGATCGTGCCCGTCCCGGCGACCACGTGGGCGTTCGTGACTACGAGCGTCACGCCCCCGTGGTTCGACACGACGAAGCCCGAGCCCTCCTGCTCCTGCCCGCATCCGATCGCGACGACCTTCACGGTCGAGGGTCCGGCCCGCGCGACCGCCGCGCGCAGCTCGGCGGCACCCGGTACGCGGACCGGGCCGACCGACTCGGGGAGCACGTTGACGAGGACCTGCGGGAAGCCGTCCGCCGACAGGTAGCGCTCGACCGTCGCGAACGCGTCGGGGACCGGCGGCATGACGCGCTCGACGCCCTGGATGATCCGGGACGAGCCGATCTGGCGGGAGATGGCCGGGTACGCGCTGTTGACGAGCACGGACGCGAAGAGCCAGCAACCGACGAGCGTCCCCGAGACGGCGAGCGCGACGCCGAGCGTGGAGTCGAGCGGCCCGAAGCGCGCGCGCCGGAGCGCCCGCCACGCCCGGACGCCGATGCGGCGCCCCGCGCTGCTCGTCACCCCGGAGGGCACGAGGAGCAGGACGAGCGCGACGACCGTCTTCAGGAGCGGGCCGTGGAGGTGCGGGCCGATGAGGAGCACGAGGACGACCCCGACCGCGAGCCCGGCGGCGAAGCCCGCGAGCGAGAGGAGCTGGACGACCGCGCCGACACGGCGCCCGTGGATCGCGGCGCCCGCGAGCACGACCAGGAGGACGGCGTCGAGGGCGTCCACCTACGCCGGCGCGCGCTCCCCGGGGGCAGCGGACGCCGGTCCGGGGCCCGCGGCGATCGGCGCGATGCCGAGGTCGTGGTAGGTGAACAGCGCCCGGTACTCGACGCCGCGCGCTGCGACGAGCGCCGCGCCCGTGTCGCCGCGGTCGAGCAGCGCGCACGCGAGCGCGATGTGGGCGCCGGACTCGACAACGACGTCGAGCGCCTCGAGCAGCGACCGCCCCGTCGTGACGGTGTCCTCGAACACGACGACGCGCGTGCCGGGGCCGAGCTCCGCGCCCTCGATCCGGCGCCGGCTCCCGTGAGACTTCTCGGCCTTGCGCACGGAGAACCACGCCCGGTCCCCGAGCAGCGCGGCCGCGTGCGACACGGGGTCGGCGCCCATCGTCATCCCCCCGATCGCGTCGAACTCGACACCGGTCGCGGCGACCGCGTCGAGCACGGCGGTCGCGGCGAGCCGCAGGTCCGGTCCGCGGGCGACCGCCCGCCGGAGGTCCACGTAGTCGTGGCTCGTCTCGCCGGACGAGAGCGTGAATGGCTCGTCACGTCGCGTGTAGCCGACCGTGCGCACGAGCACGAGGAGCTCGCGCAGGCGTCCGGCGGCGTCCCCCGCGGCCGGGTCGCGCGGTCCGGTCGTGGTCGTAGGGCCGGTCATGACGGCCCGAGTGTAGGGCCGGGGGTGTGCCGGCGTCGCGGCGGCACGTCGCGCGTGATCGTGCCGTGCTCGCGGTCCCGTCGTGCGCGGCCGCCGCCTCCTCGGTCAGGGACGGTCGTTGTAGCGATAGCCGACGCCCCGGATCGTGAGGATCCGCGTCGGCTCGTCGGGGTCCTCCTCGACCCGCGCGCGCAGCCTTCCGACGAGCGTCGCGACGATCCGCGGATCGCCGTCGTAGTCGATGCCCCACACCCGCTCGAGCAGCGCGTCGCGCGTCACGACGCGCCCCGAGCTCGCGAGGAGCTCGCGCAGGAGCTGGAACTCGCGCAGCGGCAGCTCGACCGGGGCGCCGCGCACGGTCACCTCGTGGCGCGCGGGGTCGAGCGTCACGTCCGCGACCCTCAGGACGTCCTCGCTCGCGTGCCACGTGCCGGCCGCCGCGCCGGTGCCCGGCGAGGCGGCGTCGACCGAGCGCCGCCGCCGGAGCAGCGCGCCGATCCGGGCGACGAGCTCGCGCATCCGGTACGGCTTGGGCACGTAGTCGTCGGCGCCGACCTCGATGCCGACGACGATGTCGAGCTCGTCGCTTCTCGCGCTCACGACGATGATCGGCGTGTCGTTGCCGCGCGCCCGGAGCTCCCGGCAGATGTCGATGCCCGACGTCCCCGGCAACATGAGGTCGAGGAGGATGACGTCCGGCCGCACCCGCTCGGCGACGGCGACGGCGTCCCGCCCGTCGGGCACCGCCGTGACCGCGAGCCCCTCGCGCTCGAGTCCGACCGTGAGCGCGAGCACATGGGACTCGTCGTCCTCGACGACGAGGACGCGCGGCCACGTGGCCCGGCTCGATCCGACCCCGGAGAGCGGGGCGTGCCCGCCGTCCGGCGCCCCGTGGGACGCCGGCGTCTGCGATGTGGGCACGCCGCGATCGTCGCGGCAGCCGGTGAAGCGCGTGCACGACCTGGGTGAACGGCGCGTGACGCGGCGGCGAATTCTCGGGCGCGGCGAATTCTCGGGAGCCGCCGCGCGATCCCGGGTCGCGTCCCGCCGGGCGCCACCGTGCGCGCCGCCGGCGCGCCGGATCGGGACGCACCGGGGCGAGGACCGCCCGTAGTCTCGTGCCCACCGGCCGGGCCGCGTCGCCGCGGCGCACGCCGTTCCCGCCGCCGAGCGCTCCCGGAGGTGACGTGTCGACTGCAGCGCCGGCCGTGCTGCTCGCGGTCGCGGTCGCCGGCATGCTCGCGCCGCAGCTCCGGCGCGCGAGCTGGCTGCCGCCCGCGCTCCTCGCGGGCGTCGCGGTCGCGTCGGGGATCGTGAGCCCGGGCGCCGCCGGCAGCTCGGTGCGGCCCCTCGTCGCCCCGCTCGCGTTCGTCGCGCTCGCCGTGCCCATGGCCGTGATGCTCGACCGGTACGGCCTGTTCGCCGAGCTGGCCGAGCTCGTGGCGTCCGGTCGGCGCTACGTCGGCGCGCTCTGGGTCCTCGCCGCGGTCACGACCGCGACGCTCAATCTCGACGTCGCAGTCGTGCTGCTCTCGCCCCTCTACGTCCGCATCGCGCAGCGGCGCGGCACGTCGGCATTCGCGCTCGCGCTCCAGCCCGCGCTCCTTTCGTCGCTCGCCTCGTCGGCCCTTCCCGTGTCGAACCTGACGAACCTCATCGCCGCGGCGCACAGCCACGTCCCCGTCTCGGCCTTCGTCGAGCACCTCGGGCTCGCGACCCTCGCCGCGACGGTCGTCGGCTGGCTCTGCTACCGGCGGGGGCTGTCGCGCATCGAGGCGCTCGACCCCGGGGGCCCCGGCCGCGCCGACGGGCGGACCGGCGCACCCGGCCGGCGGCGGCCGGACCGCGCGCGCGTGCTCGCTCTCGGCGGCGCCCTCGTCGTCGCGGTCGTCGCGGGCTTCGTCGCCGCGCCGAGCGTCGGCGCCGAGCCGTACGAGGTCGTGGCCGTGGCGGACGTCCTGCTCGTGCTCGAGACGCGCTCGCTGCCGCTCGCGGTCCTCCCGTGGCGCATCGTCGCGACCGTCCTCGGGCTCGGCGTGCTCGCGAGCGCCGCCGCGGGCCACCTCCCGCTCGCCGGCCTGCTGTCGGGATCCTCGCTCGCGGACATCGTCCGCACGACCGCGGTGTCGGCCGTCGGGGCGAACGTCGTGAACAACCTCCCCGCGCTCCTCGTCGCCCTGCCGTTCACCGGTCACCACGCGTCCTGGGCGCTCTGGGCGGTCCTGCTCGGCACGAACGTCGGCCCGCTCGTGCTGCCGGGCGGGTCGCTCGCGGTCTTGCTGTGGATCTCGACCGTCCGCAGGCTGGGAGTCCCGGCGCGCGACCGCGACTTCGTGCGGGTCGGTTGGTGGATCGGCCTCCCGGCGCTCGCGGCGTCGACCGGCGCGCTCCTCCTCGTGCGGCTCGTGCTCGGCGCGGCGCACTAGCCTGCAGGCGTGGCCGGGAACGACGTGAGCGAGGCACGCCTGCGCGGCGCTCCGGCCGCGTCCGCGCGGGCGCGGGCCACCGCGCGCGCGCGTCCGCCCGGGCGGCGTCAGGGCGCGGCCACCACCTGGAGCACGAGCTCCACGTGAGCGAGCACACGCACCGCGACCTTCGCGGCGGCGGCCTGCGGGCCGCGATCTTCGGCGTCAGCGACGGGCTCGTGTCCAACGTCTCGCTCGTGCTCGGCACCGCGGCGGCGCACCCCGCACCGGGCATCGTCCGCCTCGCGGGCCTCGCGGGGCTGCTCGGCGGTTCGTTCTCGATGGCCGCCGGCGAGTACGTCTCGATGCAGGCGCAGCGCGAGGCCTTCCAGCGTGAGCTCGCGGTCGAGGCGGACGAGATCGAGCGCCGCCCGGACAGCGAGCGCCGGGAGCTCGAGAAGATCTACGAGGGCAGGGGCATCACGCCGGAGGTCGCGTCGAAGCTCGCCCGTGAGCTCATGTCGGACCCGGAAGTCGCGCTCGCGACCCACGCGCGCGAGGAGCTCGGGCTCGACCCGGACGCGCTCGGATCGCCGCTCCAGGCCGCGGGGTCGTCGTTCCTCACGTTTGCGCTCGGCGCGGTCGTCCCGCTCGTCGCGTTCCTCGGTGGCTCGTCGGGCACCGCGGCGGTGCTCTTCTCCGTGGCCGTCACGGCCGTCGCCGCGCTCGCCGTCGGGGCGGTGCTCTCGCTCGTCACGGTCCGGTCCTGGTACTTCTCCGCGGCCCGCTCGCTCGTGATCTGCGCGGTCGCCGGCGCCGTGACCTACGGTCTCGGATCCGCGATCGGGACCGCGGTCCACTGACGTGGCCGACGCCGCGCCCGCGCTCCCGGGAGCGCGCGTCGCCTATCTCGTGCGCCACGCGGACGCGGTCGCGCGCGGCAGCTGGCCGAGGCGTGACGGCGACCGGCCGCTCAGCGACCTCGGTCGGCGCCAGGCCGACGCGCTCGCGGAGGTGCTCGCGCCGCACGATGGGCCTGCGCTCGCCCGAGCGCTCTCGAGCTCGGCGCTTCGCTGTCGCGAGACGCTCGTGCCGGCCGCGCGGCGCGCGGGCGTCGACCTCGAACAGCTCGACGAGCTCGCCGAGGGAAGCGACCCGCTCGTGGCGCTCGACGCGGTCGTGAGGACGGCGATGTCCGTCGCGCAGGGCGCGAGCGTCGTCGCGTGCTCGCACGGCGACGTGATCGACGGTCTCCTCGAGACGCTCGAGCCCGCCGGGGTGGAGGTCGTCGGGCCGCTGCGCGCGCCCAAGGCCTCGGTGTGGGAGCTCGAGGTGGAGGCCGGCGCGCTCCGCCGCGCGCGCTACGTCGCGCCGCCGGTCCCGGCCGATGTCTGAGGGAGGCGCGCCCGGGCCGCTCGCGCTCGTGGGCGGCGGCGAGTGGACGGCGGGCGCGACCTTCGACGCGGCACTGCTCGAGCGGGCGGGAGGCGACGTCGTCGTCCTGCCGACGGCCGCCGCGTACGAGAACCCGCGACGCGCGGTCGAAGTCGCCGAGCGGTGGTTCGCGTCGCTCGGGGGCCGCGTGCGCCCCTGCATGGCGCTCAGCCGAGCGGACGCGCAGGACGAGGCCCTCGTCGACGTCGTGCGCGAGGCGTCGTTCGTCTACCTGTCAGGCGGCTCGCCGCTCCACCTGCGCTCGGTGCTGAAGGGGTCGCCGCTGCTGCACGCGCTGCTCGAGGCCTGGCACGGCGGAGCGGTCGTCGCCGGGTCGTCGGCCGGCGCGATGGTCCTCACGGACCCGATGGTCGACCCCCGCGGCGGTGCCCTCACGGTCGGTCTCGGCCTCGTGCGCGACGTGGCCGTCGTCCCGCACTACTCGGGGGCGCCCGACGCACAGCTCCGGCGCACGCTCGGCCTCGCGCACGCGAGCTGCGCAGTCGTCGCGCTCGGCGAGCGCACGGCGCTCGTGCGGGAGGGCGACGGGGTGTGGCGCGTGGAGGGCGCCGGGCCGGCCGCCGTCTTCGTCGACGGCGCGGAGTCGGACCTCACGGCGCTCGCCGGACGCCCCGTCGGCTGACGCCCCTCGGGCACGCGTCGCCCGAGCCGGGCCGCCGCCCGTCAGGTGCCGGGACCGGCGGCCGTCGGGGCGGCCGCTCGTGGCTCAGTCCTGCTCGGTGATCTCCACGGAGTCGATGGACACGCGCTCGCCCGGCTTGCCCGACCGGCTGCCCACGGACTCGAGCGCGGCGACGACCTCGAGGCCGGCCACCGCCTTTCCGAACAGCGAGTACGCGGGCGGGAGCGCGGCGCCCTGCGGGCCGCTGATGATGAAGAACTGGCTGCCGTTCGTGTCGGGGCCGGCGTTTGCCATCGCGAGCGAGCCGATCTCGTAGCGGCCGGCCGGCGGCAGCTCGTCCTCGAAGCGGTAGCCGGGGCCTCCCGAGCCGGAGCCCGCGGGGTCGCCGCCCTGTACGACGAAGCCCGGGATGATCCGGTGGAACGCGACGCCGTCGTAGTAGTGGTAGCGGGCGAGGACGACGAAGTTGTTCACCGTCCGGGGCGCCGCGATCGCGTCGAGCGCGAACGTGATCGGCCCCTTCGTCGTGGTCATGACCGCGCTGTAGCGCTTCGACAGGTCGATGCACATCGGCGGCGGGCCGTCGAAGCGCACGGTCCTCGGAGCGGATCCGTCGGCGGGCGGGCACTCGGTCGTCATCGTGTGGCTCCGTTTCTCCTCGTCCGGCGCGCGCCGGGGTCGTACGAGCGGTGAGACGCCCGTCGGCCCGTCACGCGCCGACCTGGGTGATCGTCACCTTGACGATGTGGTGGAGGACCTTCGGGGTCCCGGCCGAGTTGGTGCTCGGGGCACCGTCCGCACCGATCCGGTCGACGACCGCCATTCCCGAGATCACGTGGCCGATGACCGTGTAGTTCGGAGTGAGCTGCTTGCCGCCGCCCGGCAGCACGACGAAGAACTGGCTCCCGTCGCTGCTCGGCGCTCCGGAGTTCGCGAGCGCGACGGTCCCGGTCGGGTAGCAGTCTCCGACCTTGGTGCAGCTCGACGGCGGCGTGTTCCCGGTGAAGCTGTACCCCGGTCCCCCGGTGCCCGTGCCCGTCGGGTCGCCACCTTGGACGACGAAGCCCTGGATCACGCGGTGGAAGACCGTGAGGTCGTAGAAGTGGTAGCGGGCGAGGAACACGAAGTCGTTCACGCCCGCTACGCCGGTCGCGGCGTCGAGGCGGACGACGAACGTCCCGACGTCCGTGCGCACCGTCGCGTCGTAGACGCCGGTCGGCGACACGCACGTCGGCGGGGCCTTCGTGAACGCGATCACGCGCTTCGCCGCGCCGGCGGGCGTCGCGGGCGGGCAGACGGGCGCGACCGCGGTGTGCGAGACGGGCGCGGTGGTCGGCGTCCCCTTCGGGAGGGTCGTCGACGTGGGAGCCGACGTCGAGGTCGAGGTCGTCTTGGTCGACGACTTGGCCGCGGCCGGCTTCTTCGGGGTGCTACCGCTGCTGAGAAGCACGACGAGGCCGATGACGATCGCGACGACGAGCACCACCGCGCCGCCGCGCCGCAACGAGCGACGACGTCGCCGCCCGCGCTGCTCCTCGGCGACCTTCAGCTCGCGCATCGCGCGCTGGCGCGCTCGTTTCTCGCTCGGCACGGTCGCAAAAGCTAGCCGCGCCGGGCAGCTATGTTGGCCACGTGCCACTGGTCGTCCAGAAGTACGGCGGCACGTCCGTAGGGGACGCCGATCGGATCCGCGCGGTCGCGGACCACATCGCGAGGACGCGCCGATCCGGGGACGACGTCGTCGTCGCCGTGAGCGCGATGGGCAAGACGACCGACGAGCTCATCCGCCTCGCCGAGGACGTGAGCGCGGTACGGCCGGGACGCGAGCTCGACATGCTGCTCACCGCCGGCGAGCGCATCTCGATGGCGCTCGTCTGCATGGCGCTCGCCGACCTGGGGATCGCCGCGGAGTCGTTCACCGGGAGCCAGGCCGGGATCGTCACGGACTCGGTCCACACGAACGCGAAGATCCTCGAGGTGCGCGGCGACCGCCTGCGCGACGCGATCACGAGGGGAGTCGTCCCGGTCGTCGCGGGCTTCCAGGGGGTCTCGGTCGAGCACGACGTGACGACGCTCGGCCGGGGCGGTACCGACACCACCGCGGTCGCGCTCGCCGCGGCGCTCGGTGCGGACCGCTGTGAGATCTACACCGACGTCACCGGGGTGTTCACCGCCGATCCGCGGATCGTCCCCGGCGCGCGGCGCCTTCTTCGCGTGTCGTTCGAGGAGATGCTCGAGATCTCGGCGACCGGCGGGCGCGTCCTCATCCTGCGCTCCGTCGAGTTCGCCCGGAACCACCACGTCCCGCTCGAGGTGCGCTCGAGCTTCACCTGGGAGCCCGGTACCTGGGTCTCGGAGGAGGATGCCACCATGGAGCAGGCGATCGTGTCGGCGGTGACGAGCGACACGTCCGAGGTCAAGCTCACGATCACGGGGGTGCCGGACCGCCCCGGGATCGCGGCGTCGCTGTTCCGGGCCCTCGCCGACGCGAGCGTGAACGTCGACATGATCGTGCAGAACACCTCGCACGACGGGACGACCGACATCTCGTTCACGGTCCCGCGCACCGAGCTCGCCGTCGCGGTCCAGATCGCCGAGGGGCTCGCGCCGAAGATCGACGCGGCGGCGGTGCTCGTCGACGACGCGGTCGCCCAGGTCTCGGTCGTCGGCGCCGGCATGAAGACGAACCCCGGGGTGACCGCGACGATGTTCGAGGCGCTCGCCCGCGAGCAGATCAACATCCAGATGATCTCGACCTCACCGATCAGGATCTCCTGCGTGGTCGACGCCGCCTCGGCGGACGCAGCCGTGCGGGTCCTGCACGACGCGTACGGGCTCGCGTCGTCCGGCGACGGGCTCCGCCCCGCACGCGCCGGCGGGTAGCTCGGCGTGGTCGGGCCCACGCCCGAAGGCGTTAGCGCGCCCGGGTAGGCTGCGAAGATGCGCGTCGGGATCTTCGGAGCGACCGGCCAGGTCGGCGGTGTCATGCGGGCGGTGCTCGCCGAGCGGGGCTTCCCGGTCGACCAGATGCGGTACTTCGCGTCGGCGCGTTCGGCCGGGCGCACGCTTCCCTGGATGGACCGCGAGCTCCCCGTCGAGGACGCGAGCGCCGCGGACTTCGCCGGGCTCGACCTCGCGCTGTTCTCCTGCGGGAAGACGGCCTCGCTCGAGCTCGCGCCCCGCGTCGCCGCGGCCGGCGCGGTCGTCGTCGACAACTCGTCGGCGTGGCGCATGGATCCCGACGTGCCCCTCGTCGTGCCCGAGGTGAACGCGGGCGCGCTCGCACGGCGCCCGAAGGGGATCGTCGCCAACCCGAACTGCACGACCATGGTCGCGATGCCGGTGCTCAAGCCGCTCCACGACGCGGCGGGGCTCCGCCGGGTGGTCGTCTCGACGTACCAGGCGGTGTCGGGGGCCGGGCTCGCCGGGGTCGCCGAGCTCGACGAGCAGCTCCGCAAGGGCGTGGACCGGGCGGCGCAGCTGACCTACGACGGCACCGCGGTCGAGCTCCCCGAGCCCTCGGTGTTCGCGGCGCCGATCGCCTTCGACGTCGTGCCGCTCGCCGGGTCGCTCGTCGCGGACGGGTCGGGCGAGACCGACGAGGAGCAGAAGTGGCGGAGCGAGAGCCGCAAGATCCTCGGGCTGCCCGACCTCGCCGTCGACTGCACGTGCGTGCGCGTGCCCGTGTTCACGGGTCACTCCGTCTCGCTCCACATCGAGCTCGATCGGGATCTCGGGCCGGAGGCGGCGCGCGAGCTGCTCGACGGCGCGCCCGGCGTCGAGCTGAGCGACGTGCCGACGCCCCTTCGCGCCGCCGGGCGGGACCCGTCGCTCGTCGGCCGGATCCGGCGCGACTCGAGCGTCGCGAACGGGCTCGCGCTCTTCGTCGTCGGCGACAACCTCCGCAAGGGCGCGGCGCTGAACGCGGTCCAGATCGCCGAGGAGCTCCTCGCGCGCGGCTGACGCCCGCGTCGCACCGCCGCGCGCGGCTGACGCCCGCGTCGCACCGCCGCGCGCGGCCGTGCTGCCTTCCTACTGGCCGCCCCCGCTACGCTGGGGTCGTGAACGAGATGAAGGGGCAGGAGATGACGGACCCGACGATGGACACGTCCGCGGTCGTCGCCCCGGAAGCACCCGACACGGTCGTCGCCGACGCAGCGGTGGCAGCCGAGCTGGAGGCGACCGGACCACCGACGCAGGCCGACGAGCTCGAGCAGACGATCCAGGCGTTCCTCGCCGGGGTCGGTAGCGGCACGGTTTCGGTGAGCCGGGTCGTGAACCCGTTGCTACAGGTGTGGAGCGTCGCGCGCGACGTCGACGCGGTCGTGGCCGTCCCCGTGGAGAACCTGCTCACCGTGCTCGTGGGCCGCGCGCTCACGACCTCGGTCGAGCTCGGCGAGACGATGGCGGAGGTCCGTGCCGTGCTCGCCGAGACCTCCCAGCTCGCGGGCGTCTGAACCGCCCGTCCCGGCCGGCCGCCTCGGGCCCTGCCGGTCGAGCGCTCAGGTCGTAGCGGCGGGCGCCGTTTCGAGCGCGGCGGCGAGGCGCGCAGCCTGCCAGGCGCGCTCGGCGCGCTCGGCTTCGGCGCCGCCCGCGGTGCGGGCAGCGTCGCGCGCCCGGACGGCTGCGTCGCGAGCCGCGACCCATGCGGGCTCGAAGTCCTGCCGGTGCTCGGCGCCGAAGGTGACCGGCCCCCACGGCGTCGTCCACACGGTGGCCGTGGGACGCTGCACCTCGTCGTCTCCGCCGCGGCCCACCTCGTAGGTGCGCTCGCGCGCCGCGACGTACCTCGGCAGGGCGAGGTGCCGCAGCGCCTCGACCGCCGCGAGCACAGCGTCGCGGACGCTCGCGACGGACGCCCACGCGGGGTCCTCGAGCGCGTCGACGGCGGCGTCGGTGTCCTCGAGCACGGCCTCGAACGCGACGTCCCCGAGCACGCCCCCCGTGCGCCGGAGGCGCCGCGCGGCGCTGAGCTTCGCGAGGAGGCCGAGGCGTTGCTCGGCTACGTCGCTCGCGCGCACCAGCACCTCGCGGGCGTCCGCGATCACGGACCCGAGCGTGGAGCCGCCGGGGAGCACGGCAGAGGACGCGTCGCCGAGGACGTGCTCGGCGCAGTCGAGCGCGAACGTCGCGGCGCGCGCCACGTCCCACGGGGTCTCCGAGATGAGGGACGCGGCGCCGACGCGCACGACGCCGGCCGCGTCGGGCGCGACGCCGGCATCCTCCGGGACGGCGAGGAAGATGCGCTCGCCGAGGTCGTCGACGAGCGCGGCGGCCGTCCGCAGCACGAGGGGTCCGGCCGCGGTCGTCGGCTGACCGGCCGTGCCGCCGCTCGGCAGCCGCCAGGTGACGTCGAAACCGTCGCTGCGCTGGGCCCCGAGCGAGTCCGTCGGCACGTAGAGCTTCTCGGTCATCGCTCGCTCTCCTCGGGGGCGCCTCGCCCGCCGCTCGTCGGCTCCGCACGTACCACCCGCCGCGCGCGGCAGCCACCGGCGCTGCGGTCCGGACGGGCTGCACCTCCTGCAGCGGCGCGCAGCACGCTACCAGGGGCCCCGTCGCGACCGGCGGGCGCGCTGCCCGGGTGCGCCGCGCCGGCCGGTCATCGTGCCCTGCCGTCCCGACGGGGCGCCGGCACCTCGGGGAGCTCGCCGGAGGCGCGCAGCGCCTCCATCCGCTCCTTCCACTCCTGCTCCAGCAGCGGAAGCCGCTCCACCAGGAAGTCCGCGAACGCCGCCCAGGCGAGCATGGTCGCCCGCCGTTCGGGCGGGGCGTCCGCGAGCAGGCGCAGGCCTTCCTGCGCGAGCTCGCCCTGCTCCTGGTACTCGGACACGTCGAAACCCAGGGCCCGGGACGACGACATGTCGATGCACACCCGGTCCATGCGCTCGCCCGCTGCCCGGGATCGTCGGAGGAGCCCGAGCGTCTCGAGCGTGTCGACCGCTCCGGCGATCGCGCTCCGGCTCGCGAGCAGGGCGTCGGCCAGCTCGCTGATGCTCTGCTCGCGTGGGTCGCACACCCCCAGGTATCCGAGGACGCGGCCGACCATCGGGGCCATCCCGTAGCGGCGTGCGTAGAAGCGGCCGGTGTGGTCGGCGAACGTGGTCTCACCGTCGGTCGGCATGGGCCAACCCTGCGGAAGATCCTGAAATAACACACATCCATGTGATGTCGGAGCGAGAACTCGTCCGCGCCCGCCGGGGACGAGCAGGGCGACTCGAGGTCGCTGGACGCTGGACGAGGTCCGCCGCCCTGCGCCCCTAGTCTCGACGAGCACGCCGAGCGACGCCTTGGTCGGGAGCCGGATGGACGAAAGCCAGTGGATCAGGACGAGGACCCCGGAGTCGCGCGCGTTCTTCGAGCGGGTCAAGGTCGCAACCCGCCTCTCGTCCAGGCTCAGCGCCCTCTGCCTGGACGAGGCGGAGTCGATCCGGGAGGCCTTCGAGGAGCTGATCGGCAAGCCCGTCGGCGACTTGTTCACGCTGATCCCGCCCTTCTACGCGGACCACGGCCTGAACATCAGGGTTGGTCGTGCGGTCTTCATCGGCCACGACTGCACGTTCACGGGCCACGCAGCCATCGACATCGCGGACCAGGTGATGATCGCCCACAGGGTCAACCTGGTCACGGCCGGCCATCCCGTCGAGCCCGGCAGGCGGCGGGACTTCATCACCGCAGCGCCGATCACGATCGGTGCGAATGCGTGGATCGGAGCCGCCGCGACGATCCTTCCCGGAGTGACCGTCGGTGTCGGCGCCGTCGTCGCGGCCGGTGCGGTCGTCGTTCGCGACGTGCCTCCGGCGACAGTCGTGGCGGGCGTTCCTGCGAGGGTCGTCCGGCAACTGTGACCGAGGTCGCCCACGGCGTGGTGGACCCTCCCGGATCTGCTCGAGGCCCACGACCGGGCGCGTCGTTCACGCGGATCGATCGCCGTTGACAATCGCCGCGAAGGTGGCGGCCCTCCGAGCCCCTTCGACCCAGGTCACCGCGGGCCGGCTCGGTCGTGCTCGAGGGAGATGGCCAAGTCCGGCTTGAAGATGGAGGCGACCCACCGCGGCCACACCATCGCGCCGTGAACGTGGAGCACGACCAGCTCGCCGTCCGCGGCCTCGAAACAGTGGTCCTAGCTCGCGTATCGGCCCGCTCGATCGCCGATGGTGTGACTCCCCGGGTCGACGGGGACCTCGAGCGTGTCGTGCCGGCCGATCGATCCGACGCTGCCGCCGTCGACCAGGTCCTCGAACGTGCCGCGTCGAAGCTCGATCTCGACACCTTCTCGCGTCAGCTCGAGGGTTGCCGCCACGTGTCGCCCCCCAGCCCCCCGACTCCACGAACTTGGGCCGCGGCCGCGAGGCCACGGGCTCGTCCCCGCGCGCGCCGGGCGACGTGCTCGCAACCGAACACGCGCCGTGCAGCCAGATCCACGGGCCATGTCGGCCGGGACGAGGACGGGAGCGGCGAACCGGCGCGGTGCGCGGTCGCCACCGTGAACGCACAATCGTGGCGCCGGCGCTCTCGGAGGGGCGCGGCGAGAGCCGACCACACCCGGCCGCGGGGCTGGGCGCCGCGCCGCCGGCTCGAAGGGCGCGTCGTCGCGTCGCTCAAAACTCGCGCCTGAGCGAGAGCGCCAGGCTCGGCACGACGAACGACACGAGGAAGATCGGCAACGGCCTCTTCCCCCCGCACCGGAAGGCGACGGCTCCGTCGCCGGCCGCGTCGAAGCTCTGGGTCCGGCTCGCGTTCCGGCCACTTCGGACCTGCAGGGTGTGGCGTCCGGCTTCGAGCGGCATCTCGAACGTCTCGTGCAGTGAGACCGAGCCGACACGCTCGCCGTCGACCAGGACGTCGTAGGTGCCCCGACGGACCTCCACGCCGACCGTCCTTCGCGTCACCGTCAGTGTCGCAGGCATCCTGGGTCTCCCTTCCGTCGAGCTCCGGGTCTCGTCCGCCGGTGCGAGGCGAGCGGCTCAACCCCGCGCACCGGTGACGAGGCGTTCGCGGTCGAACAAGGCCGCGACGACCCGCCACGCCATCGCGTCGATCAATAGGGGGCCTCCGGCGAGTCCGAGGGCGAGGCCGAGCGAGGGGGTGATGACGTCGAAGTTCATGAGGGCGACGGCGCCGACGGGCGGCAGGCTCGCGAGGACGGTCAGCTGCTGGGCGGCACGGACGTCGCTCGTGCGCGTGGAGATGGCGATGCCGGTCCAGATCGACCAACCGGCGACGAGCGGCGTGAAGAGCAGCTGGACGAGGAGGTGGTTGCGCTCGAAGATCGCAGAGGCGACTGCGGGATGGGCGAAGGCTGCGATGGCGCCGAGGAAGACGCCGAAGATCACGTACGTGACGGCAAGGGTCGGCAGGAGCGCGGCCAGCGCCTTTCCGACGAGGAACTCCTCCGGATGGATGGGCGTCGTCAGGACCGGTTCGAGCGTGCCCTGCTCGCGCTCACCGACGACGGAGTAGGCGGACAGGACCGACGGGATGATGGCCGGGAGGATCAACATGAAGAGGAGGGCGAGCCCGATGCGGTCGTCGAACCTGGCGCTCGTCATCGACAACTTGATCGTGAAGAGCTGGGTGACGGGAGCCACGATGAAGACGAGCGGCAGGAACGACATCGTCACGACGACGAAGCGGTTGCGGCGGTAGTCGCGCAGCTCCTTCCGCACGATCGCGCCGACCCTGACCCAGCTGAAGCCCATCAGCGCTTCGCCTCGACGTCCTCGTCGACGACCTCCAGGTAGACGTCCTCGAGGGAGTGGTGCGACTCGGCCACGGAGAGGATGTCGGCATTCGCTGCCACGAGCGCTCGCGCGATACCCGGTGCGGCGGCATCGGGATCGGTGACGTTGAGCACGTAGGAGCCCGTCGGGGACTGCTCCCAACCCTCGACGTGCGCTAGGCCGTCGAACACGCGACCCGGCTCGTCGAGCTGCGTGCGGGTCCGCACCTCGAGGTTGCGGCTGAACAGCTGGGCGCGCAGCTCGTCGGGCCGCCCGACGAGGCGCAGCGTGGTGTTCAAGATCGCGACCCGATGGCAAAGTCGCTCCGCCTCCTCGAGCCGGTGCGTCGTGAGGACGATGGTCACCCCTCGCGCGCGCAGCGCGTCGAGGAGACCGTGGACGTCACGCGTCGCGACAGGGTCGAGGCCGGACGTGGGCTCGTCGAGGAACAGGACCTCCGGGTCGCTGAGCAGCGCTCGTGCAAGCGCGACGCGCTGGCGAAGGCCTTTCGACAGCGCGCCGCAGACGTCGCTCGCTCGCTCGGTGAGGTTGACCGCCTGCAGCACCCGGTCGATGCGGCCCCGCACGTCGCGGAGCTCGTAGAGCCGTGCGAAGCATTCGAGGTTCTCCGCGACCGTGAGGCGGAGATAGAGGCCTGGCGACTCGGGCATGATCGAGATGCGCGCCCGGATCGCCGGACCGGACTCGGCGCTCAACGGGATGCCGACGATCGTCGCCGACCCCGACGTCGGCGCGACGAGGGTGCCGAGCGTCCGCACGGTCGTGGTCTTGCCGGCGCCGTTCGGACCGAGGAAGCCGAAGACCTCGCCGTAGCCGACGTCGAAGGAGACGTCCTCGTAGGCGACGCGCTCGGCGAACCGCTTGGTTAGATGCTCGACGACGAGCGCTGAATCAGGTTTCGCGCCGTCATGGCTTGGCCGACCATGGCTGCCGTCGGGTTCCGAGGTCACGAGCCGGAGCGCACGTCAGCGACTCCCGGCCCGGTTGCAAAGTCCACTGCTGTCTCGCACGACCTGAAAGTTAGCACCGCGTCTGACCAACCGTATTAAAATCCGTCTCGATGGTCAGCACCCGTAGATTCTGGTCATGACCGAGGCCCAGACGGGACCAAAGGAGCGCACGTTCATCGAGAACGCTCGGCGCCAGCAGATCGTCGCCGCCGCGATCGACACGATCGCCGAGGTCGGCTTCTCGCAGGCGTCCCTCGCTCGCATCGCGGAGCGGATCGGTGTCAGCAAGGGCGTGATCAGCTACCACTTCGCCGGGAAGGAAGACCTCGTCAGGCAGGTCGTGATCGAGATCATCGAGGCCTCTCGGGCGTACATCATCCCGCGTGTCTTTGCCGAGTCGACTGGACCGGCCAGGCTTCGGGCGTACATCGAGTCGAACCTCGCGTTCA
>DAHUXW010000030.1 GCA_027306925.1 Acidimicrobiaceae bacterium
TGCTCGCGGGTGCGCCCGCGCGCACGTCGCTCTTCGCGCCGCGGCGGCCCGCCGCGCGGTGACGGTACGATCCGGCCCGAGCCGCGTCCCGCGGCGGACGATCGGTCGGAGGTCGAGATGAGCATCCTCGTTCTGCTGAGCTGCGAGGCGCCCGAAGGACGCGAGGACGCGGTGCGCGACAAGCTGCGTGAGATCCTCGTCGCCACGCGCGCCTTCGACGGGTGCGAGGACGTGACCGTGTGGCAGGACGAGGACCACCCGACGTCGTTCGTCGTCGTCGAGCGGTGGGTGAGCCGCGAGCACTCCGACGTCTACAGCGAGTGGCGCTCGGGACGCGTCGAGCAGGACGGCCTGAGGTCGATGCTCGCGGCGCCGGCGATCAAGCGCCACTACGACCTCACCGACGCGTGACCCGCGTCAGCGAGCGGCGGCCCGCCGGCCGGCGACCCGCCTGAGCACGCGCAGGCTGCCGCGCGACGCCGCGGCCTCCTCGACGAGCTCGCCGCTCGCGAGCGCGTCCCGGTAGCACTCGTAGGGGGGCCGGCCGCCGTCGGCCGGGTCGGGGAAGACGTCGTGGAGCGCGAGCCAGCCGCCGGGCGCCACGTGCGGTCCCCAGCCGCGGTAGTCGGCCCACGCGACCTCGTCCGCGTGGCCGCCGTCGAGCAGGACGAGGCTCGCGTCGCGCCTCCAGTCCGAGGCGACCGCGCGTGAGTCGCCGACGACCGCGACCGCGAGGTCCTCGGCGCCAGCGGACTCGACCGCCCGGCGCCACCGCGGCAGCGAGTCCATGCGCCCGGTCGCCGGGTCGACGAGGGAGGGGTCGTGGTGCGGCCAGCCCTCCTGCATCTCCTCGGAACCCCGGTGGTGGTCGACGCTGTAGACGCGCGCGGCGCGCGGCGCGTCCGCGCACGCGGCGACGCCGGACACGAGGTACAGCGTCGAGCGGCCGCAGTACGCGCCGACCTCCACGACCGGCCCGAGCCCGGAGCGGGCGGCCCGTCGCGCGAGGAGGTGGAGCGCGACGCCTTCGCGGTCGGGCATGAAGCCCGGGGTCGCCCGCGCGGCTGCGAGCAACGCCGCCGCGCGCTCCGCCGCCGGCCCGGCGCCCGCGGCCCGGTGCGCGGTCATCGGTGCGTCGGAGCCCGTCGGGAGCGCGCGGCGTTCACGGCTAGGCGCCGGCCGCGCCGACGGCGCTCGCGATGCCCAGTCCGAGGAGCACGACGCCGGAGACCCGGCGCACGAGCTCGAGCGGGACGACGCGCACGATCGTCCGGCCGGCCCCGACGCCGACGGCGGCGACGAGCAGGAAAGCGAAGGACGACCCGACGAAGACGCTGAACGCGTCCCGGTACCGCGCCGAGAGGTTCGCGACGACGACCTGGGTGAGGTCCCCGAGCTCCGCGAGCGCGACGACGCCGAACGTCGTCGCCGCGATCCGCAGCGAGGACGGCTCGCCCGCCGTGCCGAACTCGCGCGCCTCCTCCTCGGCAAGCATCTCGCCCTCGTGCTCCTCGCTCGACTCGCGGCGGAGCAGCATGTACGCGGCCCCCGCGAGGAACAGCGCGGCTACCACGCCCTCGACGACGCGGTGCGGCGCGAGCGCGACGAGCCGTCCCGCGGCCGAGCCGACACCGGCCTGGAGCACGAGGCCGGCCGCCGCGCCGCACCACACCGGGAAGGGCCGGTAGCGGGCGCCGAGCACGACGCAGGAGACGAACGTCTTGTCCGGCAGCTCGGCCGGCACGACCACCGCGAACGTCGCGGCCGCGAGCCCGAGGTTCACGGCGGACCCCGGTCAGCCGGGCGGCACGAGCTCGCGGAGCTCGACGGGCAGGCGCCGGGCGAGCCGCACGTTCACCTCGAGACGCTCGAGGCTCTGGTCGACCAGGCGCTTGTGGCCGCCCTCGACCCGGTGCGCGAGGAACGCCCGGATCCCGTCCGCGTGGAGCGCGGCGCCGTCCGCGTCGACCTGCGCGAGGCCGACGACGCCCCCGAGCGTGCGGTGGATCGAGTGCGCGGGGAACCGCTCGACGAGTTCGTCGAAGCGCGCGGTCACGAACTCCCACGTCGCGGGCCCGGTGGCGCGGTTCGACAGCAGCGTCGCGAGAAGGAACGGGGCGCTCTGGTTGCGGATCTCGGTGAGGCAGAGCTCGCGCACCCGGCGCGCCGCGTGCGCGTCGGTGACCCTGCCGAGCGCGCCGAGGTGCCGGTCCTCGTCGAGCGGGTCCCGGGGGTTCCGGTAGCGGGCGAGGATCGCGTCGAGCTCGGGCTCGTGGCCGTGGTGGGCGACGACGCCGATCACGGCTGCCGCGATGTCCGCCGGTAGCGGGGCGCCGCCCGAGCGGTCCGCGGCGTAGAGCGCCGCGCAGTGTCGCGCGACCGCGTCGTCGCCGCCGAAGGTCCCGAGCGCGGCGACGAGCGCGGCGCGAAGCGTCGGGGTCATCTCGTCCTCGTCCTGCGCCCGCTCCCAGCCGACGCGCGCGAGCTGCGGCGCGAGCAGGCCGCGCGCGTGACCGGCGAGACCCGGGCGGAGCTCGTCGGGTGCGAGCAGGTCGAGCAGGTCGAGCAGGCCGAGCGCGCCGATCGCGACCGACCACACGTGGGGGTCCGACTCGGTCGCGACGCGGGCGAGGACCTCGGACACCTCGCGGAGCGACGCTCGGCCCGCGAGGCACGAGGCCCAGGTGTCCGCGACGAGCGCGTACCGCTCGACCGCGAGCAGGGACTCGTATCCCGCGAGCAGGCCGGAGCGCAGCGCCGCGTCGTACGCGACGCGGTAGAAGCCCGACCCGCCCGCGTTCACGACGACCGGGCTCGCGCCCGCGGCGAGCTCGGTGCCGCCGGCGCCGAGCACGACCCGCTCGACCTGACCGCCACCCGAGCGCGCGAGGACCGGCACGAGCCACTCCGAGCCGATCTCGCTCGCCCGGACGTCGGCACCGGGGGGCGGGGCGGGCAGGTAGGCGAAGGGGGCCTGGGTGAGCCCGACGACCTCCGTGCCGTCGGGCGCGACGCGCGACTCCGCGGAGACGAGCGGGTAGCCGCCCTGGAAGATCCAGGTCTCCATGATCGCCCGGATCGGGACGTCACCGGCCTCGGCCTCGATCGCGTCCCAGAGGTCGTGCGTCTCGGTGTTCCCGTACGCGTGCGCGGCGAGGTAGCGGCGGATCCCGGCGCGGAACGCCTCCGTGCCGAGGTACCGCTCGATCATCCACAGCACGCTCGCGCCCTTCTCGTACGTGAGCACGTCGAACATGGCCGCAGCCTCGTCGGGCTGCTCGACCCGGTACTCGACGGGGCGTGTCGCGTGGAGGCCGTCGATGCCGAGCGCGGCGCCTTTCGACCTCGCGAAGCTCGTGAACACCTCCCACTCGGGCCGGAAGTCGTCCTCGCAGCACAGCGCCATGAAGGTCGCGAACGCCTCGTTCAGCCAGATCCCGTTCCACCAGCGCATCGTCACGAGGTCGCCGAACCACATGTGCGCGAGCTCGTGCTCGACGACCTCGGCGAGCCGCTCCATCTCGACGCGCGAAACGTTGTCGGGGTCCGCGAGCAGGATCGACTCCCGGAACGTCACGCAGCCGAGGTTTTCCATCGCGCCGGCGGCGAAGTCCGGGATGGCGACGAGGTCGACCTTCGTGCCCGGGTAGGGGATCGCGAAGTAGTCGGAGAAGTACCGGAGCGCGTGCGCGCCGGCCTCGAGCGCCGGCCCGGCGAGGCGCTCCTTGCCCGGGAGGTGGACGACCCGGAGCGCGACGCCGTCGACGTCGACGGCCGGTGTCGCCTCGAGCGGCCCGACGACGAAGGCGACGAGGTACGTCGACATCGGGACCGTATCGGCGAAGCGCACCCTGCGCCGCCCGCCGCCGAGGTCGCTCGAGGAGACCTCCGGGCCGTTCGACACCGAGAGCATCCCGGGCGGCGTGTCGATGGCGACCGAGAAGACGGCCTTGCGGTCGGGCTCGTCGACGCACGGGAACGCGCGGCGCGCGTCCGTCTGCTCGAACTGCGTCGTCGCGACGACGCGCGTCTCGCCGGTGTCGTCGGTGAACCGGCTCCGGTAGAAGCCGTGGAGCTTGTCGTTCAAGGTGCCCGCGAACGCGCACGACAGCGTGTAGCGGCCGGGCGGCACGTCCTCGGAGGGAGCGAGGAATGCCACGCGCTCGAGCGGCTCGTCGATCTCGGCCCCGAGGCTGAACGACTCCGCCGTCGCGAGGTCGTCGCCGGCGCTCGCCCAGCCGAGCGCGAGGCTCGCGCCGTGGATCTCGAGCTCGACCGCGTTCATGACGACGCGCTCGACCGGCTCGAGGATCTCGATCTCGACCCGCTCCTCGCCCGAGAAGCTGGCCGCGTCGAGGTCGGGCGCGATGGTGAGCTCGTAGCGGCGCGGCACGACCGAGTAGGGCAGCCGGTAGGGGGGAGCTTCGCCGCGCGCCGGCGCGTCCGCGCCGGTCGCGGCCCGGCCGGTCGGAGTCTCGTGGTCCTCGGGGCTCGTCATGGGCCCGACGCTAGCTCGACGTCCCCGCCGGATCTCCGCCCGCGGGCTCCGGCCGGGGCGCTCGCTCGGAGGGTGGCGCCGCGCGCCGCGCGCCGCGCGCGGCCGCGATCGACCCTGGCTCGCGGCGCGCGGGCAACGTAACCTGGTAGCCATCCGACTGTAAGGTCCCGCCGGCTCGCGACGGCGGGACGGGAGGCGTGTGGGCCGGGGTGCTGGCGATACACCATGTGCTTCGCAGGGCGAAGTCCGATACATCGTGCATCTTGATCGCCCACAGGGCGGGCCCGATGATGGCGTGTCCGGACGGCACCCGGGTGGCGTGTGGCCGCACCGGCCCGCAGGTCGCACCGGGTTGCGCGCGAGCACGAGGTGGACCGGTGTCGAGGAGCCGTCCGAGGCGAGAGCCCGTGCCGGCACGAACAGCTAAGGAGACGATGGCCATGAACGACCAGCATCGCAACGACGCGGGAGCGCGGCACCGGCGTCTGCCGGCGCGCGCGACCGTCGTGCTCGCGACGGCGGCCCTTGCCGCGACGGGGCTGACCGCCGGCGTCGCCTCCGCGAGCGCGACGCGTGCGACGCGCGCGGTCGCACACGCGTCGCACTTCCTCGCCTGCGAGGTCACCGACACCGGCGGCATCAACGACCGCTCGTTCAACGCCTCGGCCTACCTCGGGCTCCAGCTCGCGGCGAAGAAGATCCCGGGCCTCAAGTACACGTACCTCTCGTCGACCTCGACGAGCGACTACACGCCCAACATCAACGCGCTGATCGCGAAGAAGTGCGGGATCATCATCACGGTCGGCTTCGACATGGCGAGCGCGACACAGACCGAGGCGAAGGCGCATCCCGGCCAGAAGTTCTCGATCGTCGACTTCACCTACGCGCCGGCGCTGAAGAACGTCCTCGCGCTGCACTACGAGACGGACCAGGACGGCTTCCTCGGCGGCTACCTGGCCGCGGCGATGAGCAAGACGGGCAAGGTCGGCACGTTCGGCGGGCAGGACATCCCGACGGTGACCATCTACATGGACGGCTTCGTCGCCGGGGTGCGCTACTACGACATGCTGAACCACGCGCACGTCGTCGCGCTCGGCTGGAACCCGGCGAAGAAGCGCGCGAAGGGCAGCTTCGCGGGCACGGGCGTGTTCACGAACGACTTCACGAACCAGGGCCTCGGCAAGACCGACGCGACGACGCTCATGGCCCAGGGCGCCGACGTGATCTTCCCGGTCGCCGGCTCGGTCGGCCTCGGTGCGGCGGCGGCGGTGAAGCAGGCCGGCCCGGGCCACTACATGGAGTGGGTCGACACGGACGGCTGCGTCTCCGCCCCGCAGTACTGCTCGCTGTTCCTCACGAGCGTGACGAAGGGCATCGCGCCGTCGGTCGAGGCGGCTGTCGTGAGCGCCGCGGCCGGCAAGTTCAAGGGCGGGAACTACAACGGCACGCTCGCGAACAACGGCGTGTCCCTCTCGCCGTTCCACACGTTCGCGAACAAGGTCCCCGCGAAGGTCAAGACGGAGCTCGTGAAGCTGAAGGCGGACATCATCGCCGGGAAGGTCAGCACCGACCCGAACTCGTACCCGGCGAGCTAGTCGCCGGCGCCGCTCCCCCGGCGACACCCGCCGCCGGGGGAGCGGCGCGCACCCCCACCGGAACGACAGCCCGGCGCGTCCTCGCCGCCGCGCGGGCGGGCGTCCTACGCTCCTCGCGATGATGAGGTCCGCATGAGGCTCGAGCTGCGCGGCGTGACGAAGCGGTACGGACCGCTCGTCGCGAACGACCACGTGGACCTCACCGTGGAGCCCGGCGAGATCCACTGCCTGCTCGGTGAGAACGGCGCAGGCAAGAGCACGCTCATGAACGTGCTCTTCGGCATGGCACGTGCCGACGAAGGGGAGGTCCGGATCGACGGCTCGCCGGTCCGCTTCGCCGACCCGGGCGAGGCGGTCGCGCACGGGATCGGCATGGTTCACCAGCACTTCATGCTCGTGCCGGTCTTCACCGTCGCGGAGAACGTCGTGCTCGGGTTCGAGCCCACGCGAGCGCTCGGCTTCCTCGACCGCCGGCGCGCCCGGGCGGACATCCGGCTGCTGTCCGAGCAGTTCGGCCTGGAGGTCGACCCCGACGCGGTCGTCGAGGACGTGCCCGTCGGGGTCCAGCAGCGCGTCGAGATCCTGAAGGCGCTCCAGCGCGACGCGAAGCTGCTCATCCTCGACGAGCCGACCGCGGTGCTCACGCCGCAGGAGTCCGAGGCGCTCTTCGCGATCGTCCGCTCGCTCGCGCGGGCCGGCCGTTCGGTGCTGTTCATCACGCACAAGCTGAAAGAGGTGCTCGCGGTCGCGGACCGGATCACCGTCATGCGCCTCGGACGGGTCGTCGGCACGACGACCGCGTCCGAGAGCGGGGAGAGCGAGCTCGCGACCATGATGGTCGGGCGAGCGGTCGAGCTCGTCGTGCGAAAGGGGCCGGCGCGCCCGGGCGCGGCCGTGCTCGAGATCTCGGGCCTGACCGTGGTGGACGAACGCGGGCTCGTCGCGGTCGACGGCGTCGACCTCGAGGTGCGCGCGGGCGAGATCCTGGCGGTCGCGGGGGTGCAGGGCAACGGCCAGACCGAGCTCGCGCAGGCGATCACGGGGTTGCGCCCGGCCGTGGCCGGGTCGATACGCATCGACGGCGAGGAGCTCGCGGGCGCGACCCCCGAGGCCGCGATCGCGGCGGGCGTCGCGAACGTCCCCGAGGACCGCCAGGTCGACGGGCTCGTCCTCGACATGGCAGTCGAGGACAACCTCGTCCTCGACATCTTCGACCGCGCGCCCTTCGCCCGCCACGGCGCCCGCGACCTCGCCGCGGTGCGGTCGAACGCCGAGCGCAAGCTCGTGGACTTCGACATACGGGCGCCGTCGGTCCTCACGCCGGTCGGCTCGCTCTCCGGCGGGAACCAGCAGAAGGTCGTCGTCGCCCGAGAGCTCTCGCGTCCCGTGAAGCTGCTCGTCGCGTCGCAGCCGACGCGGGGGCTCGACGTCGGCTCGATCGAGTACGTGCACCGGCGCATCGTCGAGGAGCGCGACCGGGGCGTCGCGGTCCTCATCATCTCCTCCGAGCTCGACGAGGTGCTCGCGCTCGGCGACCGCGTCGCGGTCATGTACCGGGGAAAGATCACGGGCGTCGTCGACCCCGCTGCCGGCCGGGACCGCATCGGGCTGATGATGGCCGGCGCGGCCGCCGACCCGGTCGCGCCCGCCGCCCCCCCGGAGGCGGGACCACCGGATCGCCCGGAGACCGGAGCGGCGGACCCCCCGGAGGCGGGACCACCGGCTTGCCCGGAGACCGGAGCGTGACACCGGACGTGACGCCCGGCGTCGCCGCGGGAGCGGCCGGAGCGACCGCCGGAGGCGGGCCGGAGCCGGCGGTCCCGGCGCGGCGCAATCCGCTGCGCGGGCTCGTCGAGGCCAACGTCGTCGTCGTGACCGCGCTTGCGATCGTGAGCTCGCTGCTCATCGGGGGCGTGCTCATCATCGCGACCTCGCCGACCGTCCTCCACGCCCTCGGTCGCATCGGCTCGTCGCCCGGCCGCGCGCTCGGCGTCGCGGGCTCGACGGTCGGCGACGCGTACGCCGCGATGTTCACCGGCGCGATCGTGAGCCCGTCGGGGCTCGGCCACGCGATCACGACGGGCCACGGGTGGACCGCGGTGCTCACGCCGATCTCCGAGACGCTCGTGTCCGCGACGCCGCTCATCCTCGCGGGCCTCGGGGTCGCGCTCGGGTTCAGCACCGGGGTGTTCAACATCGGGGCGCAGGGTCAGCTCATCGCGGGCGCGCTCGCGTCGCTGTACGTCGGCTTCGAGGTCCACCTGCCGATCGGCATCCACCTCCCGCTCGTCGTGCTCGCGGGTGCCGTCGGGGGCGCGGTCGCCGGCTTCGTCCCCGGCTACCTGAAGGCGCGCACGGGGGCGCACGAGGTCATCACGACGATCATGATGAACTACGTATTCCTCGACCTCTTGAACGAGCTGCTCGCGACCCAGCCGTTCCAGCAGCCGGGGCAGTCGAACGCGATCTCGCGGTCGATGCCGGCGACCGCGCGCCTGCCGCACCTGTTCGGCGCGGGGCTGCGTGCGAACCTCGGCTTCGTCGTCGCGCTCGCGCTCGTCGTCGCGGCCGCGTGGTTCATGCGACGGAGCACGTCCGGCTTCGCGTTCCGGGTGATCGGGTCGAACCCGAAGGCCGGCCGGACCGCGGGCATCGACGTGCGCAAGGTGACGACCGCGGTGCTCGTCATGTCCGGCGCGCTGGCCGGCCTCGCGGGTATGGCGACGCTCTCGGGCACGGACTTCTTCCTGTCGAGCGGGTACGGCGGCAACATCGGATTCGACGCGATCACCGTCGCGCTGCTCGGGCGCAACCGTCCGGTCGGCGTGCTGCTCGGGGCGCTGTTGTTCGCGGCGCTCGACGTCGGGGGGCGGAACATGCAGGCCGCGACGGGCATCCCGCTCGACCTCGCGTTCGTCATCCAGGCGATCATCGTCTTTTTCGTCGCGACCCCCGCACTGGTCCGCGAGGTCTACCGGCTGCGCGAGACCGGGGCGAGCCTCGGGCAGGTCCTCTCGAAGGGCTGGGGCGGATGAGCCTGCTCGAGCCGGAGGGGGTCGCGGGTCTTCCCGGCTCGCCGGACAGCCGCGTCGTGACGGCGGGACGCGTCCGGGGGATGGGCGCCTTCCTCGTCGCGATCGCGGTGCTCGCGGCGCTCGCGTTCGGCGTCGCGACGCCCGCCGGGGCGCACGCGACGTTCACCCTCGGCGCGCCCCCGGCCGTCGCGGTCGCGCCGCTCGAGATGTCCGTCCGGTTCGTGGCGGTCGTGTGCGCGCTCGTGTGCGCCGCGCTCGGCGTGCTCCTCGTCGCCCGGCGCGGCGCGCGCGGCTCGTACCTGATCTTCAGCCTCGGCGTCGTCGCGTTCGTGTGGTCCTTCCTCACCTGGGCGGCGCGTGGCACGGACCTGAACTTCGTCCAGATGCTCGCCGCGACGCTGATCTCGACGACACCGCTCGTCTACGGCTCGCTCTCGGGGATCATGTGCGAGCGCTCGGGCGTCATCAACATCGCGATCGAGGGCCAGTTCCTCGCGGGCGCGTTCCTCGGCGCGATGATCGCGAGCGTCACCGGCGACCTGTGGCTCGGCGTGCTCGCCGGCGCGGTCGCGGGCGCCGCGTTCGGCTGGCTGCTCGCGTTCCTGTCGCTGCGCTACGGGGCGGACCAGATCATCGTCGGCGTCGTGATCGTCGCGTTCTGCACGGGCCTCACGAACTTTCTCACCGCCCAGGTGCTCACGCCGTACCAGGCGACGTTGAACAGCCCGCAGACGTTCTCCCCGATCGCGATCCCGCTGGTCGACAAGATCCCGGTCGTCGGACCCGTGCTGTTCGACCAGAACGTCTTCGTCTACCTCGCGGCGGTGCTCGTCGTCGTCGTGAACGTCGGGCTGTTCCGGACCCGTTGGGGGCTGCGCGTGCGGTCCGTCGGCGAGCACCCGCACGCGGCCGAGACCGTCGGCATCCACGTGCTGTCCGTCCGCTACCGCAACGTCGTGCTCGGCGGGCTGATCGCGGGCATCGGCGGCGCCTCGTTCACGATCGGCTCCGTGGGCGAGTTCTCTTCGGAGATGACCGCCGGCCTCGGCTACGTCGCGCTCGCCGCGATGATCTTCGGGCGGTGGCGCCCGTTCGGCGCGCTCGGCGCGGCGCTGCTGTTCGGCTTCTCCGTGTCGCTGCAGAGCTTCCTCGCCGTGCTGAACGTGGGCATCCCGTCCCCGTTCCTCGCGATGGCGCCGTACGTCATCACGGTCGCGGTCGTCTCCGGGCTCGTCGGCAGGGTGCGCCCGCCGGCCGCGGACGGCGTCCCCTACCGGCGAGAGTGACCGGCACCCGAACGAGGAGGCGCGCCGAGATGGCCGAGCCCGACCGAACCGCCGCCGCGACCGGCGTCGTCTGCGCCGCGGAGGTCGGCGAGGCGCTCCGCTCCGGCCTCCCGGTCGTCGCCCTCGAGTCGACGATCATCTCGCACGGCCTGCCGCGGCCGGCCAATCTCGCGGTCGCCCGCGAGCTCGAGGCGCTCGTGCGCGACGGCGGCGCGTGCCCTGCGACGATCGCCGTGCTCGACGGCGTCGCGCACGTCGGGCTCGCGGACTCCCAGCTCGAGCGCGTCGCCGACGACACCTCGATGCGAAAGCTCGGCTTTCGTGACCTCGCGCCCTCGATCGCGAGGCGCGCGAGCGGCGCGACGACCGTCTCCGCGACCGCGTTCCTCGCGTCCCGCTGCGGGATCCGGGTGTTCGGGACGGGCGGCCTCGGTGGGGTCCATCGCGGGTACCGGGACTCCTTCGACGAGTCGGCCGACCTCGCGCTGCTCAGCCGGACGCGCGTCACGGTCGTCTCCGCCGGCGTGAAGTCGATCCTCGACATCGGCGCGACGCTCCAGCGGCTCGAGACGCTGAACGTCACGGTCGTCGGCTACCGGACACGGACGTTCCCCGCGTTCTACGTGCACAGCTCGGGGTTCGATCTCGACTGGACGCTCGAGACCCCCGAGCAGGTCGCGCGGACCATGCTCGCCCAGGACGCGCTCGACGGCCCGGAGAGCGCGCTCCTCGTCGCGAACCCGGTGCCGCGCGAGCACGAGCTCGACCCCGCGCTGCACGACGCGGTGCTCGCCGAGGCGCTCGAGTCCGCGGCGCGCGACGGCGTGAGCGGCCAGGCGATCACGCCGTACCTGCTCGACTACATGGCGCGCGGCACCGGCGGGGCGTCGCTCGCCGCGAACCTCGCGGCCGTGCGCGCCAACGTGTCGCTCGCGACCGAGATCGCCTGCGCGTACGCGGGCGCCGCGCACCGCGCGTGAGCGAGCCGGCACCGGCCGATCCGCGGGCGGCGGACGGGGCGGCGGCGCGGGCGGTCGGAGGCGTCGCGCGTCTGTGCGCCTTCGGCGACGCGGTGCTCGACGTCGTCGTGGCGCTCGAGCGCCCGACCGTCGTCGACGACGACGTGCCCGCGCGGATCACGCTCTCCGCGGGCGGCCAGGCCGCGAACGTCGCGGCGTGGGCCGTCGCGCTCGGGGTGCCCGCGGCCGTCGTCTCGCGCGTCGGCGCGGACGCGTCGGGGCGGCTCCTGCGCGACCTTCTCGTCCTCCAGGGCGTCGAGCTGCTCGCGCCGGGCGACGGTGCGCGGACCGGAGCGGTCACCTCGATCGTGACGCCGGACGGTCGGCGGACCATGGCCTCGGACCGGGGCGCGACCGAGTCCTTCCCGGTCGGCGAGCTCGATCCCGGGTGGTTCCGCGGGCGCGACTGGCTGCACGTCTCCGGGTACGCGCTGTTCGGTGCCGGGTCGAGCGACGCGGCGCTGCGGGCGGCCGTGCTGGCCCGGAGCGCGGGCGCCCGCGTGAGCGTCGACCTCTCGTCGGTCACGGTGGTCGAGGCGGCCGGGCGCGCCGAGATCCGGCGGCTCGTGGCCGCGGCGGCGGCGACCGTCGTGTTCGCCAACGCGGCCGAGCACGCGGCCGCCGGCCCGCTCGACGTCGCGACCCTCGTCGTGAAGCACGGCCCGGCCGGATGCGAGGTCCACGAGGCCGGCGCCGTGCACGCGCACCCGGCGCCCGAGGCGGTCGTGCTCGACACGACCGGCGCGGGCGACGCGTTTGCCGCCGGCTGGCTCGTGGGCGGACCGCCGCTCGCGCTCGCGGCCGCCCGCTCGTGCGTCGGGCTGCACGGCGCGATGCCGCCGCCCGGCCGCACGCCGTGAGCCCCGCGGGGTCAGGCGTGCGGGTCGACGACGACGCGGCCGCGCACCGACCCCGCGAGGATCTCCTGCGCGAGCGCGTGGATGTCGCTCATCGGCCGCACCTCGGTCACGCGGTCGAGGACCGCGGCGGGAAGGTCGCTCGCGACCCGCGACCACGCGACCGTGCGGAGCGCGTTCGGGCAACGCACGGAGTCGACGCCGAGCAACGCCACGTTGCGGAGGATGAACGGGAGCACGCTGGTCGCGAGCTCGCTCCCGCCGGCGAGACCGCACGCGGCGACGGCGCCCCGGTAGCGGACCTGGCCGATCACGCTCGCGAGCGTCGTGCCCCCGACCGTGTCGACCGCACCCGCGTACCGCTCGGGCCCGAGCGGGCGCTCCGGCGCGACCGCGAGCTCGGCGCGGTCGACAACGCGCCCGGCGCCGAGGTCGCGCAGGTACGGCTCGAGCTCCGCACGACCGGTCGAGGCGACGACGCGGTGGCCGAGCGCGGACAGGAGCGCGACCGCGATGCTGCCGACACCACCCGCGGCGCCGGTGACGAGCACCTCCTCGCCCGGGTCCGGTCGCAGGCCCGCCCCCTCGAGCGCGAGGACGCAGAGCATCGCGGTGAGGCCGGCCGTGCCGACGGCCATCGCCCGGCGCAGGTCCAGCCCCGGCGGCGGCGGGAGGAGCCAGCCTGACTCGAGGCGCTCGCGCTGGGTGTAGCCGCCCGGGTGCGTCTCGGACAGCCCCCAACCGGTGACCACGACCTCGTCGCCCGGCCGCCAGCGGTCGGCGGCGCTCGAGCGGACGGTCCCCGCGAGGTCGATCCCGCAGACCATCGGGAACGTGCGGGCGATGCGCGCGCGCCCGGTCACCGCGAGGCCGTCTTTGTAGTTGAGCGAGGAGTACGCGACGTCCACGGTCACGTCCCCGTCGGGAAGGTCGGCGTCGGTGAGCGTCACGGTCGACGCCGGTCCGGCGCCCGACGCGACGACCGCCGGGAACCGGTCCGTGCCCATGTCCCGCACGCCCCCCGGCCCCGGTCCCCTCAGCTCCCCGTGTAGTGGCGGTCCGCGACCGACAGCGCCTCGTCGAGGATGGCGAGCCCCTCGCGCGCCTCGTCCTCCGAGGTGGTGCACGGCGGGACCACGTGCAGCCGGTTGAAGTTCGTGAACGGGAGGAGCCCGCGCTCGCGGCAGGCGGCCGCGAGCTCGGCCATCGGCGCGTTCGCGCTGCCGCTCGCGTTGTACGGCACGAGCATCTGCCGGCTCGCCCGGTCGCTCACGAGCTCGAGCGCCCAGAAGACGCCGAGCCCGCGCACCTCGCCGACGACCGGGTGCCGCTCGGCGAGCTCGCGAAGACCCGGTCCGAGGACGCGCGCGCCGAGGTCGAGCGCGTGCTCGATGATCCCCTCGTCGGCCATCGCGCGCATCGTCGCGACGGCGGCAGCGCACGCGAGCGGGTGCCCCGAGTAGGTGAGGCCGCCCGGGAACGCGCGCTCGGCGAACGTCTCGAAGATCGCGTCGCTCACGACGACGCCGCCGAGCGGGACGTACCCGGAGTTCACGCCCTTGGCGAACACGACGAGGTCGGGCTCCACGCCGAAGTGGTCGAACGCGTACCACGCCCCGGTGCGCCCGAAGCCGGCCATGACCTCGTCGGCGATGTAGACGATGCCGTGGTCGTCGCAGATCCGCCGCACCCCTGCGAGGTAGCCGGGCGGGGGGACGAGGACGCCCGCGGTGCCGACGACGGACTCGAGCAGGATCGCCGCGACGGTTCCCGGCCCCTCGAGCTCGACGACCTCACGCAGGTGCGCGAGCGCCCGCTCGCACTCCTGCTCCTCGGTCTCGGCCCAGAACGGGGAGCGGTAGAGGTAGGGGCCGAACGTGTGGACGTGGCCCGCCACGCCGACGTCGTTCTGCCAGCGGCGCGGGTCGCCGGTCGCGACGATCGCCGCCGCCGTGTTCCCGTGGTACGAGCGGTAGGTCGAGACGACCTTCTGGCGCCCGGTGTGGACCCGCGCCATGCGGATCGCGTTCTCGATCCCGTCGGCGCCGCCGTTCGTGAAAAAGACGTGGTTCAGCCCGTCGGGCGCCCGCTCGCTGACGAGGCGGGCGGCCTCGGAGCGGACGTCGTTCGCGTACTGGGGCGCGATCGTGCAGAGCCGGTCCGCCTGCTCCTTGACCGCCGCGACGACCTTCGGGTGCTGGTGGCCGATGTTCGTGAACACGAGCTGGGAGGAGAAGTCGAGGTAGCGCCGTCCGTCGTAGTCGAACACGTACGAGCCGGAGGCGCCCGCGATCGCCATCGGGGCGATGAGCCGCTGAGCGGACCAGGAGTGGAACACGTGCGCGCGGTCGAGCGCGGCGACCCGCCGCCCCTCCTCGGGGTTGGCGACCGGGGCGGCCGGTGCGAGGCGGTGGTCGGTCGCGCTCATGACGCTGCGAGCCCCGCGCGGGACACGGCCGGGATCACGTGCTCGCCATAGGCGGCGAGCGTCGCGTCCTTCGCGTCGTGCTGGAGGTAGAGGGCGAACTGGTCGACCCCGAGGTCCCGCATCGCCGTGAGCCGCTCGACGTGGCGCTCGACCGGACCGAGCACGCAGAAGCGGTCGACGATCTCGTCGGGGACGAAGTCCGTGTGGGCGCTCCCCGCGCGCCCGTGCTCGTTGTAGTCGTAGCCGGTCCGGCCCGTGATGTAGTCCGTCAGCGCTCTCGGCACCGCTCCTCCGTTCTCTCCGTAGCGGGCGACGATGTCCGCGACGTGGTTGCCGACCATCCCGCCGAACCATCGGCACTGGTCGTACTGGTGTGCGAGGTCGTCCCCCACGTACGCGGGCGCCGCGACGCAGACCGCGAGGGCGTCCGGGTCGCGCCCGGCGCCCTCGGCCGCGGCGCGCACGGCCGCGATGCTCCACGCGATGACGTCGGGGTCCGCCATCTGGAGGATGAACCCGTCGCCGACCTCGCCGGCGAGCGCGAGCGCCTTCGGGCCGTACGCGGCGACCCAGACCTCGAGGCGGCTCGACGGGTTCCACCGGAAACGGAGCGCCGTGCCGTTGACGGTCACGACCTCGCCGTTGGCGAGACCGCGGATCACCCCGATCGCCTCGCGCAGCGTCGCGAGCGTGGTCGGGCGACCCGCGGTCACGCGCACCGCGGAGTCGCCGCGCCCGATCCCGCAGATCGTCCGGTTCCCGAACATCTCGTTCAACGTCGCGAACAGCGACGCGGTCACGGTCCAGTCGCGCGTGGCCGGGTTCGTGACCATCGGGCCGACGACGATCCGCCGCGTCGTGGACAGGATCTGGCTGTAGATGACGAAGGGCTCTTCCCAGAGCAGGTGCGAGTCGAAGGTCCACGCGTGGCTGAATCCGTGCAGCTCGGCCTGGCGCGCGAGCTCGACGACCCGCCACGCGGGCGGGTCCGTCTGGAGCACGATCCCGAAGTCCACCTCGACCCCCTCGTCCCGTCGTCCGCGACCGCTCAGCGCGTCCCGGGGAACCCGAGGTCGATCGTGGAGGCCGCCGGCTCGGGCCAGCGCGACGTCACGACCTTCGTGCGCGTGTAGAAGTCGACGCCGGCCGGGCCGTACATGTGGGCGTCGCCGAAGAGCGACGCCTTCCAGCCGCCGAAGCTGTAGTAGGCGACCGGGACCGGGATCGGCACGTTCACGCCGACCATGCCGCAGTCGACCTCGAACTGGAACCGGCGCACCGCACCGCCGTCACGGGTGAAGATCGCGGTGCCGTTCCCGTACGGGTGCGCGTTCACGAGCGCGATCGCCTCGTCGAGGGTGCCCGCACGCACGACGGAGAGGACGGGGCCGAAGATCTCCTCGTCGTAGACGCGCATTCCCGGGCGCACCCCGTCGACGAGCGACGCGCCGAGGTAGAAGCCGCGCGGGTCCGCCGCGTCCATGAGCTCCTGGGTGCGCCCGTCGACGCGCACCGAGGCGCCCTCGTCCGCCGCGACCGCGAGGTAGCTCGCGACCTTGTCCCGGTGCTCGGCGGTCACGAGCGGGCCCATCTCGGCGCTCGGGTCGGACCCGGGCCCGACCCGCAGCTCCGGAAGGCGCTTCGCGATCGCGTCGACGAGCGGGTCTGCGATCGACCCGACCGCGACCACGACCGAGATCGCCATGCACCGCTCGCCGGCGGAGCCGTACGCCGCGCTGACCGCGGCGTCCGCCGCGACGTCGACGTCGGCGTCCGGGAGCACGACCATGTGGTTCTTCGCGCCGCCGAGCGCCTGGACGCGCTTGCCGGCCGCGGTCCCGCGCTCGTAGACGTGGCGGGCGATCGCCGTCGAGCCGACGAAGCTGACCGCGGCGATACCGGGGTCGTCGAGGATCGCGTCGACCGCGACCTTGTCACCGTGGACGACGTTGAGCACGCCGTCCGGCAGGCCCGCCGCGCTGAACAGCTCGGCGAGGCGCACGCTCGCGGACGGGTCCTTCTCGCTCGGCTTGAGCACGAACGCGTTCCCGCACGCGATCGCGTTCGCGATCATCCACAGCGGGACCATCATCGGGAAGTTGAACGGCGTGATCCCGGCGACGACCCCGAGCGGCTGGCGGATCGAGTAGAGGTCGACGCCCGTCGACGCCTGCTCCGTGAAGCCGCCCTTCAGCAGCGGCGCGATGCCGCAGGCGAACTCGACGTTCTCGAGGCCGCGCGCGAGCTCGCCGGCCGCGTCGGACTCGACCTTTCCGTGCTCGGAGCTCACGAGCGCGGCGAGCTCCGACCGGTGCTCGTGCACGAGCTGGCGGAACGAGAACATGACCTCCGTGCGCCGCGAGAGCGAGACGGCCCGCCACGAGCGCTGTGCCCCGGCTGCGATCCGCACGGCCGCGCCGACCTCCTCGGCCGACGCGAGGTCCACCTCTGCCTGCACCTCGCCGGTCGACGGGTCGTACACCGGGCCGCGACGCCCGGACGTCCCCGGGACGTGCGCGCCGCCGACGTAGTGCTCGATCTTCCGTGTCATCTCGGTGCTCCTGTGGGTCTCGTGCCTCGGTCTGCCGGCCCGGGCACGCTGTGGACCGGGCCGTTCCGCGCGCGCCCGAGCGCTCAGATCAGGTAGTCGGACAACGAGCGCTTGACGAAGCGGCCGTGCCCGGCGCGCCCGAAGTACTCGCCCGCGTCGACGACGACCGTACCGCGCGAGAGCACGGTGTCGACGTGGCCGGCGACTCGCACGCCCTCGTACGCGGAGTAGTCCATGTTCATGTGGTGGGCCCGTGCGGAGATCACGGTCTCGCCGTGCGGGTCGTACACGACGATGTCGGCGTCGGAGCCGGGCGCGATCACGCCCTTTCGCGGGTAGCAGCCGAACATCCTCGCGGGCGTGGTCGAGCAGAGCTCGACCCAGCGGGCGAGCCCGATCCTCTTGTCGACCACGCCCTGGAAGATGAGGTCCATGCGGTGCTCGACGCCGCCGATGCCGTTCGGGATCCTCGAGAAGTCGCCGAGCCCGAGCTCCTTCTGCTCCTTGTAGCAGAACGGGCAGTGGTCGGTGCTCACGACCGACAGGTCGTTCGTGCGCAGGTACCGCCAGAGCTCGTCGTGGTGCCCCTCGGCGCGCGACCGCAGCGGGGTCGAGCACACGTACTTCGCCCCCTCGAAGCCCGGGGCGAACAGGTGCTCCTCGAGCGAGAGGTACAGGTACTGCGGGCACGTCTCGCCGAAGACGTTGAGCCCCTCGTCGCGCGCGGCGGCGACGGTCGCGACGGCCTGCTTCGCCGACATGTGGACGACGTACAGCGGTGCGTGTGCGATCCGGGCGAGCATGATCGCCCGGTGCGTCGCCTCCTCCTCGGTCTCCCACGGGCGGGTGAGCCCGTGGTAGCCGGGCGCGGTCTCGCCGCGCGCGAGCGCCTGGGCGACGAGCACGTCGATCGCGATGCCGTTCTCGGCGTGCATCATCACGAGCGCGCCGTTCTCCGCGGCCTTCTGCATGCCGCGAAGTATCTGGCCGTCGTCGGAGTAGAAGACGCCCGGATAGCCCATGAACATCTTGAAGCTCGTGACGCCCTCGGCGACGAGCTCGTCCATCGCGCCGACGGCCGCGTCGTCGACGCCCGCGAGGATCTGGTGGAATCCGTAGTCGATCGCGCACGCGCCTCCGGACTTCGCGTGCCACGCCGCGATCCCGTCGAGCACGGGCTCGCCCGTGTGGTGGACGACGAAGTCGATGATCGTCGTCGTCCCTCCCCACGCGGCGGCGCGCGTCCCGGTCTCGAAGGTGTCGGACGCCTTCGTCCCGCCGAAGGGCATCTCCATGTGCGTATGCCCGTCGACCCCGCCCGGCACGACGTACTTGCCCGTCGCGTCGATCACGCGGTCCGCGCTGCTCTCGAGGTCGCTCCCGAGCGCGGTCGTCCCGGGCTCGAGCAGCGCGGCCACGCGCTCGCCGTCGACGAGCACGTCCGCGGGCGCGGCACCGGTCGCGGACACGACGGTGCCCCCGTGGATGAAGGTCGTCGTCATCCGGGCCGCACCGCCCCGGCCGTCGCCGCGGTCACGGCTCCGTGAGCTCCGCGTACGCGTCGGGGCGGCGGTCGCGGTAGAAGGCCCAGCGCTCGCGCACCTCGCCGAGCAGCGCGAGGTCGAGATCGCGCACGACGACCTCCGGCGCGCCGGCGTCCGCGACGTCGCCGACGAACTTTCCCTCGGGGTCGACGAAGTAGCTCGTGCCGTAGAAGTCGTCGTCCCCGAGGGACTCGACGCCGACCCGGTTGATCGCGCCGACGAAGTACTCGTTCGCGACGGCCGCCGCGGGCTGCTCGAGCTTCCAGAGGTAGGAGGAGAGACCGCGGCTCGTCGCCGAGGGGTTGAACACGATCTCGGCGCCGTTCAGGCCGAGCGCCCGCCAGCCCTCGGGGAAGTGGCGGTCGTAGCAGATGTAGACGCCGATCCTGCCGACCGCGGTCGAGAACACCGGGAAGCCGAGGTTCCCGGGCCGGAAGTAGAACTTCTCCCAGAATCCCGCGACCTGTGGGATGTGGTGCTTTCGGTACTTGCCGAGGTAGCGGCCGTCGGCGTCGACGACGGCCGCGGTGTTGTACAGGACGCCGGGCTGCTCCTCCTCGTACATCGGGAGCACCATGACGACCCCGAGCTCGGCGGCGAGCGCCTGGAACCGCTCGGTCGTCGGCCCCGGCACGCTCTCGGCGTAGGAGTAGTAGCTCGGCTCCTGGACCTGGCAGAAGTAGGGCCCGTAGAACAGCTCCTGGAAGCAGACGACCTTCGCGCCGCTCGCCGCCGCGTCACGGGCGTAGGCCTCGTGCGCCGCGACCATCGACTCCTTGTCCCCGGTCCAGCGGGCCTGGACGAGCGCTGCACGCACCAACGGGGCCATGTGCACCTTCCGAGCGACGGTCGCGGGACCCTGGACGTCGGCGGGGACCGGAGTCCTGGACGGCCCGGACGGGCCGGGGACGCACGGGCACGCGTCGCCCGGGCCCCGGGACGATGTTATCGGCGTGCGGCGGCACGCACAACGCCGGGAGCGGGACGCTGCCGGTGCGTTCTTCCCCGTGCGACAAGGGATCCGCCGGCGCGTGCGGGCCCGCGGCGCCGTGGAGCGCGCCACGAGTAACGTGCCGGGGCGTGGCCCCGCCGACCGAGTCGCACGCCGACCGAGCGATCGACTGGGCGGCACTTCGCGACGAGGCCGTGCGCAGCGCGGCCCGTGCGTACGCGCCGTACTCGGGGCTTCGCGTCGGTGCGGCGGCGCTCTGCGACGACGGCCGGGTCGTGCGCGGCTGCAACGTCGAGAACGCGTCCTACGGGCTCACGCTCTGCGCGGAGTGCGGGCTCGTGTCCGACCTCGCCGCGACGGGCGGTGGGCGCCTCGTCGCGCTGAGCGTCGTCGCGGGCGACGGGAGCCCGCTCGCGCCGTGCGGCCGCTGCCGCCAGCTGCTCGTCGAGCACGGCGACGCGGGGCTGCTCCTCGACGCCGGCCCGGGCGCGCCCGCCGTGCGCGCCGCCGACCTGCTCCCGGGGGCGTTCACCGGCGCCGAGCTCGCGGCGCGCCGCGAGCCACGATGAGCGCGCCAGCCGGCCTCGACGCCGTCGACTGCAGCCGTGACAAGCGCGACGGGCGAGCGCTGACCGGCGCGCAGATCGACTGGGTCATCCGCGCGTACGTCGAGGGCGCCGTCGCGGACGAGCAGGTCGCGGCGCTCCTCATGGCCGTGTACTGGCGCGGCATGGACCGGGCCGAGCTGTCGCGCTGGACTGACGCGGTCATCGCGTCGGGCGAGCGCGTCGAGCTCTCGGGGCTCTCGCGCCCGACGGTCGACAAGCACTCGACCGGCGGCGTCGGCGACAAGATCTCGCTCGTCCTCGCGCCGCTCGTCGCCGCGTGCGGCGCCGCCGTCCCCCAGCTCTCGGGCCGCGGCCTCGGCCACACGGGCGGGACCCTCGACAAGCTCGAGTCGATCGCCGGCTGGCGCTCGGACCTCTCGCCGGACGAGGTGCGCGCCCAGCTCGAGGAGATCGGCTGCGTGATCTGCGCGGCGGGACCCGATCTCGCACCGGCCGACCGCAAGCTCTACGCGCTGCGCGACGTGACCGCGACCGTCGAGTCGATCCCGCTCATCGCGGCGTCGATCATGTCGAAGAAGATCGCCGAGGGGACCAGGGCGCTCGTGCTCGACGTGAAGGTGGGCTCGGGCGCGTTCATGGCCGACCGGGCGCGCGCCGCCGAGCTCGCGGCGACGATGGTCTCGCTGGGCCGCGATCACGGCCTCGAGACCGTCGCGCTCCTCACGTCGATGGACGTCCCGCTCGGGCGGAGCGCGGGCAACGCGCTCGAGGTCGCGGAGGCCGTCGAGGTCCTCTCGGGCGGCGGCCCGGACGACGTCGTCGAGCTCACGCTCGCGCTCGCGACCGAGATGCTCCGCCTCGCCGGGGTCGACGCGGACCCGGCGGGCGCACTGCGCGACGGCTCCGCGCTCCGGGTCTGGCGCGACATGGTCGCGGCGCAGGGCGGCGACCCGGACGCGCCGCTGCCGCGGGCGTCGCACGTGACGCCCGTCATCGCTCCCCGCTCCGGGTACCTCACCCGCCTCGAGGCCCGGGCGGTCGGAGTCGCGGCGTGGCGCCTCGGCGCCGGCAGGGCGCGAAAGGAGGACCCCGTGAGCGCGACCGCGGGCGTCGTGTGGCGGGTGCGGCCCGGCGAGGAGGTCCGCACGGGGGACGTGCTCCTCGAGCTCCACACGGACGAGCCCGCGCGCGTCGGGCGCGCCCTCGGCGCGCTCGACGGCGCGATCACCGTCGGGGACGAGCCCACGCCGGACCGGCCGCTCGTGATCGAACGGGTCGACTGAGCGTCCGGCACCGCCGTGCCGGCAGTTACGCTGGCGACGTGCGCGACGCCCCGCCGACGATCGATCAGATTCGTCGGGCGCCGAAGGTGCTCCTCCACGACCACCTCGACGGCGGGCTCCGCCCCGCGACGGTCGTGGACCTCGCCGCGGCGCACGGGTACACGGCGCTGCCGACGACCGACCCGGACGAGCTCGCGAGGTGGTTCGTCGAGGACCGTCCGCGGCACGACCTCGTCCGCTACCTCGCAGGCTTCACGCACACGGTCGCGGTCATGCAGCACGAGGACGCGCTCCGGCGCGTCGCGACCGAGTGCGTCGAGGACCTCGTGGCCGACGGCGTCGTCTACGCGGAGGTCAGGTTCGCGCCGGAGCTCCACACCGAGGCCGGCCTCTCGCTCGACGCCGTCGTCGAGGCGACGCTCCAGGGCTTCGCCGACGGCACGGCGAAGGCGGCGGCCGACGGCACGCCGATCGTCGTGCGCGCGCTGCTCACGGCGATGCGGAGCGCGGCGCGCTCGCTCGAGATCGCGGAGCTCGCGGTGCGCTACCGCGACCTCGGCGTCGCCGGGTTCGACGTCGCGGGCCCCGAGGCCGGCTACCCGCCGACGCGTCACCTCGACGCATTCCAGCTCGTGAAGCAGGAGAACTTCCACGCCACCCTCCACGCCGGCGAGGCGTTCGGGCTCCCGTCGATCTGGGAGGCGCTCCAGTGGTGCAACGCGGAGCGGCTCGGCCACGGCGTGCGGATCGTCGACGACATCGCGAGCGAGGCGGACGGCTCGGTGCGCCTCGGCAGGCTCGCGAGCTACGTGCGCGACCGCCGGATCCCGCTCGAGCTCTGCCCGACCTCGAACGTGCACACCGGCGCGGCGCCCTCGCTCGCCGAGCACCCGATCGGCCTGCTGCGCCGCCTCCAGTTCCGTGTCACGCTCAACACGGACAACCGTCTCATGAGTGGCGTCACGCTGTCGTCGGAGATGGAGCGGTGCTGCGAGGCCTTCGGGTGGGAGTGGGGCGACCTCGCGTGGCTGTCGATCAACGCGATGAAGAGCGCGTTCTACCCGTTCGACGACCGTCTCGCGCTCATCAACGGCGTCATCAAGCCGGGCTTCGCGTCGCTCGCCGCGCAGTCCGCGTTCCGCGTCTCCGCCTCGCTCGGCTGACGACCCGCGCCCCGTGCACACCTCCGCGGCGGCGCTCGCGGCGCTCGCGATCGCCTGCCCGGTCCTCACGATCGGGCGTGGCGTGCCCCAGGCGGTCCGATTGATGCGCAGGGGCGCCGACGGGGTGTCGATCCTCACGTGGCAGCTCTGGCTCCTCGTCGGCGAGCCGTGGATCGCGTACGGCGTCATCGCGCACGTCCCGGCCGAGGTCGTGACCAACTGTGCGACGACCGTCGTCGGCGCCGTGACGCTCGTGCTCGCGACGCGCGTCGCGGGGACGACCGCACGCGCGGTCACGACCTCGCTCGTCGCGTCGGGAGCGATCGTGCTGCTCGTCGCCGTGAGCGTCCGCGCGCACGACCTCGCCCCGATCTCGGTCGTCGCGGTCACCGGGTCGATCGCGATGTACCTCCCGCAGGCAGTCCGGACGTTCCGCGCGCCGTCGGTCACCGGCGTGTCGATGTCGACCTGGGCGCTCGCGCTCGCGACCTCGGTCGCGTGGGGCGCCTACGGCTTGCTCATCGCGAAGGTCCCCGTGTGGCTGCCGAGCCTCGTCGCGGTGCCGACGTCCGCGGCGATCGTCGTCCGCCTCTACGCGCGCCGCGCGGGTTCGCCCGAGCGGATCGTCGCAAGCGCGAGCAGCGCGACGTGAAGCGAGGCGAGTGACTCGACGGGGTCGAGGCGGACGCCGGCGACGGCCTCGATCCGCTCGAGCCGATGGTAGTACGCGGCGCGGCTGAGCCCGAAGTCGCGCGCCGCGGCCGCGACGTTCCCCCCGTGGCGGCAGAGCGCGCCGAGCGCGTCGACGAGGCGGTCGTCGGGCGCGGCGGCGTCGTGCAGGAGCAGCGCGCCGAGCTCGCGCTCGACGAAGCTCTGTAGCCGGGCGTCGTCGCGCAGCAGGTAGAGAAGCCCGCGGATCCGCACGTCCGGGAGCGCGAAGTACCCGCACTCGGGCGTCGCGTGATCGTCGGCGACGGAGGCGACCTGAACGGCCTCGAGCATCGAGCGGCGGGCGTCCTCCACGCGGGTGACCACCGACCCGGCGGCGACGACCGTGCGGCGCTCGCCGGCCCCCACCGCCTCCGCGCGGACCCGCTGCGCGAGCTCGCAGAGCGCGCGCGCCGCGTCGCCGGCGGCGTCGACGGACACGAGCAGGCCGATCTCGGCCTGCCGGAGCGCCCCGACGATCGCGGGCACACCGCAGGCGCGCGCGGCGCGCGCCGACAGCTCTGCCCGCCGCAGGTCGAGCGCCTGCGCGGCCAGCGGGCTCCCGGGCGACTCGTCCCGGAAGCGCACGACGACGCCCGCGAGCTGGCGAGCTTCGAGCGCGACGCCGAGCGCGCTCGCTCGTGCCGAGATCGCGCCGGGCGACGCCGCGCCGTGCGCGACGAGGTCCGCGAGCAGGCTCCGGTGGACGTGGCGCTCGAGCGACTCGCGGTCGCGCTCGGCGAGCCGCTCGATCGCGATCGCGCTCGCGCCGCGCTCCGCCACGAGGTACTGGTGCGCCGACGGCTCGCCGTCGGGGAGCAGCACGAGCCGGCCCCAAGGCTCGCCCTTCGCCGCGATCCTCGTGACGAGCCAGCCCTCCGGTGGCGCGACGCCGGTGCGCTCGGGGAAGGGCACCGCGCGCGAGCGGCGCTCCCAGCTCGCGAGGAGCCGCTCGGTCTCGCCGCCGGCGTGCGCGAGCACCTGGTGGCTGAGGTTCTCGAGCACCGCGGGGCACCGCGCACGGGCCGCGACCTCCCGCACGATCTCGGGGACCGACGCGCCGTCGAGGCTGAGCGCGGTGAAGACCTCGTGGATCTCCTTCGCCTGGCGCAGCTCGTCGAACTGCTCGTTCACGATCCGGGAGTGCACGGCCTCGGTGACCGCGACGTAGCGGACCTCGGTGCGCAGCTCGACGAGCGGCAGCCCGAGGCGCTCGGCCGCGCGCGCCATCGCCGGCGGCAGCCGGGAGAAGTGCCGGCCGAGCTCGACGACGATGCCGCACGCGCCCGCGACCGCGAGCTCCTCGACGTAGCGGGCGAGCCCGCGCGCGTCGTCGGGGAGGGCGATGCCGGTCGTGAGGATCAGCTCGCCGCCCTGGAGCAGGTGGGCGATGTCCGCGACCTCGCTCACGTGGACCCAGCGGACCGGGGCGTCGAGCCCGCCCGCCCCGGCGAGCACGCGGGGCATCCCCGCGGCGACGGCGGGCAGCGCGAGGACGTCGCGGACCGAGATCACCGGCCGGCTGCGCGAGCGTCGCGACGTGTCGCCATAACCGCGGAGAACCCTACACAGCGTCTCTTGATCGCCCGGTGCCCGCCCCCGACAATGCGAGCGCTCCCGGGGCGACTGGCCCCGGTGCCCTGCGACGAAGGACGTGCCGCGCCGATGCCGGACGCGACGGTCTTCTTCGTGAACTCGGGCACCGAGGCCAGCGAGGCGGCGCTCCTGCTCCGTGCCACCGCCCGCCGCTCCGACCAGGTGCTCACACCGCGCTACAGCTACCACGGGCGGTCGTTCGCGACGACGTCGGTCACCGGCAACCGCTCGTGGTCGGCCTCGAGCCTGAGCCCGCTGCGCGTGAGCTTCGTGCACAGCGGCGACCCCTACCGGAGCCCGTGGGCGTCGCGCGGCGACGGTGCGCTCGTCGCGGCGTGCGCAGCGGACCTGCGCGAGGTCGTCGGGACGACGCCGTCGGGCGACGTCGCGTGCATGATCGCCGAGCCCGTCCAGGGCGTCGGCGGCTTCGTGGTCCCGCCGGACGGCTTCTTCGCCGCGACGCTCGTCGAGCCGGGCACGACGACCCCGGCGCCCGGTGCGGCGCGCCTCGCGCTCGACCACGCGAGGCGCGAGGGCGTCCTCGTCGGCGGGGGAGGGCTGCACGGGAACACGCTGCGCACCTCCCCGCCGCTCTCGATCTCCGACCGGGACGTGCGGCACGGCCTCGACGTGCTCGTCCACGTGCGCGCCCGCGGGGCGCCAGTCGCGATCGACGACTTCGGGCAGGGCGACTCGAGCCTCGCGCAGCTCCGCCGGCTCCCGGTGGACGTGCTGACGATCGACCGGGCCGCCCGATCAGCGGGCGCAGCGGCGCGCGACGTCCGCCCGGAGCGCCTCGAGCAGCTCGGACGCCTCGCGGCGCGCGGCCGAGAGCTCGTCGCGGCGCACCGGAGGGGTCGTGACGAGCAGGTAGGCCTTGAGCTTCGGCTCGGTGCCGCTCGGCCGCACGACGACCCGTGCGCGGCCCCCGGCCCGCACGACGACCGCGTCGGTCGGCGGGAGCTCCCCGTCGCCGGTCGCGAGGTCGACGGACTCGGTGACCTCGAGGCCGGCGAGCGTGGCGGGCGGGTCGTGCCGCCAGCGCGCGACGACCCGCGCGATCTCGCTCGGCGCGTCCGGCCCGTCGAGGCGGAGCGACCACTGCGCGCTCTCGTGGACCCCGAGGCGGGACGAGAGGCCGTCGAGCAGGTCGGGCAGCGTCGTCCCGGACGACTTCGCGCGCGCCGCGAGCTCGGCCGCGACCACCGCGGCGGACACGCCGTCCTTGTCCGCGACCGCGTCGCTCACCGCGTAGCCGAGCGCCTCCTCGTAGCCGAAGAGCAGCCGGTGGCCCGGTCGCCGGGCCGCCGCGCGCGCGATCCACTTGAAGCCGGTGAGCGTCTCGACGTAGGCGACGCCCTGCTCCGCTGCGAGCGCGGCGAGCATGGTCGAGGACACGATCGTCGTCGCGACGAGCCGGTCAGCGCCCGAGCTATGGCCGACGAGGTGGTCGGCGAGGAGGATGCCGAGCTCGTCGCCGGAGAGCACGCGCCACTCGCCCGCCCGGGCGCCCGGCACGGCGACGGCGAGACGGTCGGCGTCCGGGTCGTTCGCGACGACGAGGTCGGCGCCCGTGCGCCGGGCGTCCGCGATCGCGAGGTCGAGCGCGCCCGGCTCCTCGGGGTTCGGGAACGAGAGCGTCGGGAAGTCCGGGTCGGGCTCGGCCTGGGCGCTGACGACGAGCGGGCGGGCGAAGCCCGCGCGCTCGAGGAGGTCCGGCACGACCGCGTTGCCGACTCCGTGCAACGGCGTGTAGACGATCGCGAGCTCGCGCGGCGCGGCCGGGTCGACGAGGGCGAGCACCGCGTCGCGGTACGCGTCGAGGACCTCCCGCTCGTCGACGGTCGCGCGCTCGGCGACGCGGCGGGGAGCGCCGCCGGGTTCCGCCACGACCGCCGCGGCCTCGGCGATCTGCGCGTCGTAGGGGGGGACGACCTGCGCGCCGTCGGCGAGGTAGACCTTCACGCCGTTGTCCCGCGCCGGGTTGTGGCTCGCGGTGACCATCGCCCCGGCGGCCGCGCCGAGGTGGCGCACGGCGAACGCGGTGATCGGCGTCGGGAGGGGCCGGGCGAAGCTCAGCGCGCGCACGCCATGCGCCGCGACGACCTCGGCCACGTCGTCCGCGTACTCCGCCGACCCGTGCCGGGCGTCGCGGCCGACGACGACGCCGTGCTCGGCGGCGCGCTCGCCCTGCGCCGCGACGACGCGCGCGAGCCCGGCCGCGGTCCGTCGCACGACGGCCCGGTTCATGCGGCCGGGCCCGGCGCCCATCTCGCCGCGGATGCCGGCGGTCCCGAACTCGAGCGGCCGGTCGAAGCGCTCGGCGAGCGCCGCGGTGTCGCCCGCCGCGAGGAGGGCCGCGACCTCCGCGCGCATCGCCGGGTCGGGGTCGTCGCGCATCCACGCCTCGGCGCGCGCGACGAGACCGGCGTCCGGTGCCGCGGCCCCCTGCGCGCCCGGTCCCGGCGCACCGGCCCGGGCGGTCACAGCGTGCCGATCACGGCCCTGACGAGCCGGGCGAGGCGAGGCGCCGCGGCGGCGCCGGCCGCGAGGACCTCCTCGTGGTCGAGCGGCTCCGCGCTCACGCCGGCCGCGAGGTTCGTGACGAGGGAGATCGCGAGGACCTCGGCGCCGAGGTGGCGCGCCGCGATCGCCTCGAGCGCGGTCGACATGCCGACGAGGCTCCCGCCGATCCGGCGGACCATCTCGATCTCGGCGGGCGTCTCGTAGTGCGGGCCGGGGAACGCGGCGTAGACGCCCTCGGCGAGCGTCGGGTCGGCGGCGCGCGCGAGGGCGCGCAGGCGGGCGCTGTAGCAGTCGGTGAGGTCGACGAAGCGCGGCGCGAACCCCGGCGGGGGCGGGGGGCCGCCGAGCGGCGACCGGCCGGTCAGGTTCAGGTGGTCGCGGACGAGCACCGCCTGACCCGGTCGCATCGCCCGGTCGAGGCCGCCCGCCGCGTTCGTGAGCACGACCGTGCGCGCGCCCGAGAGCACGGCGGACCGCACCGGGTGCACGACCTGCGCGGGCGTGTGGCCCTCGTAGAGGTGGACGCGTCCGGAGATCACGAGCGTCGCGACGCCGGCCACCTCCATCGAGCGCAGCCGACCGTGGTGGCCCGCGACCGTCGGCGCCGCGAACCCCGGCAGCTCGTCGGTCCTGACCTCGGCGCGTGTCTCGCCGAGCTCGGCGACGGCGTCCTGCCAGCCCGAGCCGAGGACGACCGCGACGTCGTGGCGCTCCACCCCGGTCCGCCGTGCGATCGCGGCCGCGGCCTGCCCGGCGAGCGCGTACGGCTCCGGGGTGCCTTCGGGGACATGACAGTCCTGAGCTGGTGTTTCGTGTCCGATCACCGCGACGATGCTACCGGGGGCCGCGCGGCTCAGGTCCCGAACAGGCGGTCCCCGAAGTCGCCGAGGCCGGGCACGATGTACGCGTGGTCGTTCAGGGCCTCGTCGACCGACGCGGTCACGATGTCGACGCGGGGGTGCGCGGCCGCGAGGCGTGCGACGCCCTCGGGCGCGGCGACGACCGAGAGCAGGGTCACGTGGCCGACGCCGGCCGCGTCGAGCGCGCTGCACGCGGCGGCGGCCGACCCGCCGGTCGCGAGCATCGGGTCGAGCAGCAGCGCGGAGCGGCCGTCGAGCGGCGGCAGCTTCGAGTAGTACATCGACGGCTCGAAGGTCGCGTGGTCGCGCTCGAGGCCGAGATAGCCGACCGTGACCTCCGGGAACAGCTCGGTCACCGCCTCGAGCATGCCCAGCCCGGCGCGAAGGATCGGGACCGCGACGAGCGGGCCGAGCCTCGTGCCCGACGTCGTCGCGAGCGGCGTGTCGACCTCCGTGGCGGACGTCGGCAAGGTGCGGGTCGCCTCGATGCACAGCACGAGCGCCAGCCGCTTCGCGATGAGACGGAACAGCGGCGGGGGCGTCGACACGTCGCGGAGCGAGGTGAGGAGCGAGCGCGCGAGCGGGTGGTCGACGACGATGAGTGCCAACTCGGTCCCTCCTTGTTCGCGCCGGCGGGTCAGATGCCGACGGTGTGCCAGACGGTCTTCGTCTCGACGAACGCGAGGATCCGTCGCAGGCCCGGGTCGCCGTGCCAGTCGGGCTCCGGCTGGGAGCGCAGCACGCGCTTCACGCTCCCGGCGGCCGCGCGCTCGAGCTCGGTCGCGAGCTCCGCCGGGGCGCCCGCGAGGTCGAGCGCGTCGACGTCGCGGTGCGCCGCGAGCACCGGGGCGAGCTCAGCGGTCCGGCCGGTCAAGATGTTGACGACCCCGGCGGGCACGTCCGCCGTCGCGAGGACCTCCCCGAGGGTGACGGCCGGAAGCGGGCGGTCCTCGCTCGCGATCACGACGACCGAGTTGCCCGAGACGAGCGGGGGCGCGAGGACGCTCACGAGTCCGAGCAGCGACGACGACTGCGGCGCGACGACGCCGACGACGCCGGTCGGCTCCGGGAGCGAGAAGTTGAAGTACGGGCCAGCGACGGGGTTCGCCGAACCCGCGACCTGTGCGAGCTTGTCCGTCCAGCCCGCGTGCCACACGACGCGGTCGACCGCCGCCGCGACTTCGCGGGCCGCCGCCGCCGGCTCGAGGCCTTCGCCGGCGACGACCGCGTCGCCGAGCTGCCCCGCGCGGTCCTCGAGCATCTCCGCGACCCGGTAGAGCACCTGCCCGCGGTTGTAAGCGGTCGCGCCCGCCCAGCCCGGCTGGGCGCGCCGCGCCGCGACGACCGCGTCGCGCACGTCCTTTCGCGAGGCGAGCGACGCGTTCGCGAGCGGGGCTCCGTCCGCGCCGATGACGAGGTACGAGCGCCCGGACTCCGAGCGGGGGAAGGCGCCGCCCACGTAGAGCTTGTAGGTCTTGCGCACCGCGACGCGCGCGGGCGTCGCGCCCCCGCCGGCCGCCCGGCCGGTCGCGCCCGTCCGCTCGCGCCTCGCCACGCCCCCGCCGGCCGCCGCCCCGTCGCGCTCAGGCATCGAGGTAGGCCTCGAGGCCGTGGCGCCCGCCCTCGCGCCCGAAGCCCGACTCCCGGTAGCCGCCGAACGGGCTCGTGGGGTCGAACCGGTTGAAGGTGTTGGCCCACACGACACCTGCACGCAGGTGCTTCGCCATCCACAAGATCCTGCTGCCCTTCTCGGTCCAGACCCCGGCGGACAGGCCGTAGGTCGTGTTGTTCGCCTTCGCGACCGCTTCCTCCGGCGTGCGGAACGTGAGCACGGAGAGCACCGGGCCGAAGATCTCCTCGCGCGCGATCCGCTGGGCGGGGGAGACGCCCGTGAACACGGTCGGGGGGAACCAGTAGCCGCGTTCGGGGATCGCGCACGCGGGCGACCACCGCGTCGCGCCGTCGCGCTCGCCCGAGTCCGCGAGCTCGCGGATCCGCTCGAGCTGCTGCGGCGAGTTGATGGCGCCGAGGTCGGTGTTCTTGTCGAGCGGGTCCCCGAGCCGCAGCGTCTCGACGCGGCGCTGCAGCGCCTCGACGACCGGGCCGGCCACGGACTCCTGCACGAGCAGGCGCGAGCCGGCGCAGCAGACGTGGCCCTGGTTGAAGAAGATGCCGTTCACGATGCCCTCGACCGCCTGGGAGAGCGGCGCGTCCTCGAAGACGACGTTCGCTGCCTTGCCGCCGAGCTCGAGCGTGAGCCGCTTGCCGGTGCCGGCGAGCGCCGACTGGATCGACTTGCCGACCCCGGTCGAGCCGGTGAACGCGACCTTCGCGACACCGGGGTGGGCGACGAGCGCGGCTCCGGTCGCCCCCGCGCCGGTGAGGACGTTCACTACACCCGGCGGCAGCTCCGCCTGCTGGAGGATCTCGGCGAGCAGCAGCGCGGACAGCGGCGTCGTCTCGGCCGGCTTGAGCACGCACGTGTTGCCCGCCGCGAGCGCGGGCGCGAGCTTCCACGCGGCCATGAGCAGCGGGAAGTTCCAGGGCACGACCTGGCCCGCGACCCCGAGCGGGCGCGGCGCAGGCCCGAGCCCCGCGTACTCGAGCTTGTCGGCCCAGCCCGCGTAGTAGAAGAAGTGCGCCGCGGCGAGCGGGACGTCGACGTCGCGCGACTCGCGGATCGGCTTGCCGTTGTCGAGCGTCTCGAGCACCGCGAGCTCGCGGGAGCGCTCTTGGACGATCCGGGCGACCCGGAACAGGTACTTCGCCCGCTCGCTTCCCGGCATCGGCCCCCACACGTCGCGCTGGGCGCGCGCGGCGGCCGCGACGGCGCGCTCGACGTCCGCGGCGCCGGCCTCGGCGACGTGCGCGAGCGTCTCCTCGGTCGCCGGGTTCACGGTCGGGAAGTGCACGCCGCTCGACGGCTCGACGAACTCGCCGTCGACGAAGAGCCCGTAGGTCGGGCGGAGCCTCACGACGGCGCGCGACTCGGGCGCCGGCGCGTACGCGAATCGTTTCCCCCCGGCGGCACCGCTCGCCACCGGCGCGCTCTCCGGCCGGCCGCTCATTCGACGCTGAAGTCGTCGGGGCTCGCGTACGCGCCGCTGCGCTGCTTCGACCGCTGCATGAGCAGGTCGTTGAGCAGGCTCGACGCGCCGAAGCGGAACATCGCGGGCGTGAGCCACTCGTCGCCGGCGGTCTCGTTCACGACGACGAGGTAGCGGATCGCGTCCTTCGCGGTGCGGATGCCGCCGGCGACCTTGACGCCGACGCGCCGCCCCGTCGCCTCGAAGAAGTCGCGCACGGCTTCGGCGATCACGAGCGCGACGGGGAGCGTCGCCGCGGGCGTTACCTTGCCCGTCGAGGTCTTCACGAAGTCCGCGCCGCCGAGCATCGCGATCCACGAGGCGCGCCGCACGTTGTCGTAGGTCGCGAGCTCCCCGGTCTCGAGGATGACCTTCAGGTGGGCGGGTCCGCACGCCTGCTTCACCGCGCGCACCTCCTCGAGCACCGTCGCGTACCGACCGGCGAGGTACGCGCCGCGGTCGATGACCATGTCGATCTCGTCGGCCCCCGCGTGGAGCGCGTCGCGCACGTCCGCGAGGCGGACCGCGAGCGGTGCGCGGCCTGACGGGAACGCGGTCGCGACCGACGCGACCGCGACCGGGCTCCCCGCGAGCGCCGCCTTCGCGACGGCCACGAGGTCGGGGTAGACACAGACCGCCGCGACCGGTGGCACGGAGCCGTCGGCAGGGTCCGGCCGGACGGCCTTCGCGCACAGCGAGCGGACCTTGCCCGGCGTGTCCGCGCCCTCGAGGGTCGTGAGGTCGACCATCGAGATCGCGGCGTCGATCGCCCAGAGCTTCGCGTCGTTCTTGATCGAGCGGGTCGAGAGCGCGGCGACCCGCGACTCGGCACCGACCTGGTCGACGCCGGGAAGACCGAACAGGAAGCGGCGAAGCGCCGACTCCGACGCGGTCAGCTCGTCGACCACCGGGTGGTGCGCCGGACCCGCGACGGCGGTGTCGCCGACGGCGCTGCGCGTGCGGTGCCCGGCGCCCACGACGTGCTCGGCGCCCGCGCTCACTTCTCGACCATCTGCTGCTCCGATGCCGGCCGGCGGGCACGCTGCCGCGCCGGGCCCACTGCCGCGTCGGGCCCACTGCCGCGCCGGGCCCACTGCCGCGCCCGGCGCCGGAGCGGACCCGGGCGCCCGGCGGCCCCACCCTAGCCGCGCGCCCGCGGCGACCGGCCGTCGCCGCGGGTGGGTGTCACCCCGGTCGCCCACGGTACGATTCCCGTCGTGCCCGCAGAACCTGTCGACGCGGCGCGCCGGGCGCGCGCCGGGCGCGCGGCCGCGGGGCGCACGGGGGTCCGGGGTTCGAGCGTCCGGGCCGACGGCCGCGAGATCGACGTCGTGTGCGTCGGCAACGCGCTCATGGACTTCCTCGCCTTCGCCGACGTCGAGGTCCTCGACTCGCTCGGCCTCGCGCCGGGCGGGATGACCCTCGTCGACGTCCCGACGACGACGAGGATCGCGCACGCGGTCGGTGTGTCGCGACAGGTTCCCGGCGGCACCGTGACGAACACCGCGGTCGGCATCGCCTCGCTCGGCGGGACGCCGGCGTTCGTCGGCGCGGTCGCGGCCGATGACCTCGGCGACCGGTACGCGGCCGACCTCGAGGCGGAAGGGGTCGTCGCGGTCCTCGAGCGCTTCGACCACGTGCCCGGCGACCCGGACGCGGCGACGGGCCGATGCCTCGTCGTCGTGACCCCCGACGCCGAGCGCACGATGGCGACCGCGCTCGGGGTCGGTGGGCGCCTCGACCGGACCGGCGTCCCGTCCGAGGTGCTCGGCGCCGGCCGGCTCGTCTACTTCGACGGCTACCTGCTCGACCTCCCCGACGCCGAGGCGATCGTCGCGACGATCGTGGCGAGCACGCGAGCGGCGGGAGGGGCGATCGCGCTCGGCCTCGCGGACGCGATGCTCGTCGAGCGCCACCGGGCGACGCTCGACTGGCTCGTCGCGGACTGCGTCGACCTGCTGTTCGCTAACGAGCAGGAGGTCGTCGCGCTCACCGGCGAGGCCACCGTGTCCGACGCGCTCGCCGCGCTCGACTACGAGGGGCTCGTGACGGTCGCGACGTGCGGCGCGGCCGGCGCGCTCGTCTCCCACGGGGGGTCGATCGTCGAGATCCCCGCGGTGCCCGTCGAGACGGTCGTCGACGCGACCGGCGCCGGGGACCTGTTCGCCGCGGGAGTGTGCTTCGGCTACACCCACGGGCTCGGCATCGAGGACGCCGCCAGGCTCGGCGCGCTCGCGGCCGCCGAGGTCATCGGCCACCTCGGGGCGCGCCCCGAGCGCTCGCTCGCGGCGCTCGCGGGGGAGGCCGGGCTGCTCTGAGGGCCGGGCGCTCAGCCGCTCCCCGGGTCGTCGGCGGGCAGGCACGGCAGGTCGAGGTCCGCGAGCCGCACGAGCCCGGACGCGATCCAGCGGGCGAGTCCGGCCACCTGGGCGTCGATCTTCTCGGGATCCTCGAGGACCGCCTCGTCGAGCCGGTACGTGCCCTGGTAGGAGATCTCGATCGCGGACGCGGGAAGCGGCTCGTCCGCGGCGTACACCTGCTCGATGGTCGGCCCCGTGCGCTCGAGCGTCTCCCCGGCGATCTCGGGCGCGCTCGGGCCGAGCGCGGCGAGCACGGTCTCGGGGTCGGGGAGCGACGCGAGCCGCTGGAGGCGGAGCGCGACCTCCACGACGAGCTCGGGCCGCTCGGCCGGCGACTCGCCGATGGACCAGGAGCGGTACGCGCTCTGGCTCCACGTCGGCCATTCGAGGCTGAGGTCGGCGCGCACGCGCGGGGGGTTCTGCTCGCCGGGGAGGCTGTACGAGGTCTCGAACGAGACGTCGCCGAGGAACACGTCGACCTGGAAGCGCTCCTCGACGGCCTGCTGCTCGAGGAGCGACGCCTCGAGCGCCTCGCGGATCGCCCCGATGACGTCGAGGAGGATGTGGTCGATCATGAGCGCGCGAGGCTACCGCCCCCGGGGGCGCGACCCGCTAGAAACGCCTCATGACGAAGCCGTGGCTCGACCGCAGGGTCATCGCGTACGCGCATCAGGGCGGGGCGAAGGAGGCGCCGTCGAGCACGCTGTACGCGATCGGCCGGGCCGTTGCCCACGGTGCGACCGCTATCGAGCTCGACGTCCACGCGACGGCCGACGGCGAGCTCGTCGTCTGCCACGACCCGACGCTCGACCGCACGACGGACGGGGCCGGGCCGATCGCGTCGCGGACGCTCGCCGAGATCGCGGAGCTCGACAACGCGTACTGGTTCGTCCCGGGCGAGGACGCGTGCCGGGGACGCCCCGAGTCCGCCTACCCGCTGCGCGGGCGCGCCGCGACCGATCCCGGCCTTCGCGTCGCGACGCTTCGCGACGTGCTCGAGCACTTCCCGGGTCTCGTGCTCAACCTCGACATCAAGCGCACCGCGCCGCAGGTCGCCCCGTACGAGGAGGCCCTCGCCCGGCTGCTGCGCGACCACGGCCGGACCGACGACGTGATCGTCGCCTCGTTCCACGACCGGGCGACGGACGCGTTCGCCCGGCACGCGCCGGAGATCGCGACGTCCGCCGGGCGCCGGGCGGTCAGGGCGTTCACGCTCGCGCACTGGGCGCGTCGCCGGCCCGACCCGTCGATCGCCCGTCACGCCGCGCTCCAGGTGCCGGCCCGGGTGCTCAACAAGGCGGTCGTCGACCGCCGCTACGTGGAGGGCGCGCACCGGCTCGGGCTCGCGGTCCACGTCTGGACCGTCGACGAGGAGCGGGAGATGGAGCGCCTCGTCGCGCTCGGGGTCGACGGCGTGATCTCCGACCGTCCGAGCGTGCTCGCGAAGGTGCTCGAGCGCGCGGGCGCGACGTGGCGCGACGCGCCCGGGGTCCCGGGCCCCGCGCGTTGACGCGTCCGCCGGGCCCGAGTGCCGGAGCGGCCGGCGGCGCCGGAAGCTGAACCGGCCGGCGCGCCGCGCCCGCCCGCCCGCCCGCCGGGCAGCCCCGGGGCGGTGGTCCTCTACGCTCGCGCGTCCGGAGCGTCGTTGGAGGATGCAGCTGTGGCCCTGTCCGTCGGGATCGTCGGTCTGCCGAACGTCGGCAAGTCGACGCTGTTCAACGCGCTCACCCACAACGAGGTGCTCGCCGCCAACTACCCGTTCGCGACGATCGAGCCGAACGTCGGTGCCGTCGCGGTGCCCGACCCGCGGCTCGAGGTCCTCGCGCGCATGTACGCGAGCGAGCGGATCGTCCCCGCGATGGTGACCTTCGTCGACATCGCGGGGATCGTCCGCGGCGCGTCCGAGGGCGAGGGCCTCGGGAACAAGTTCCTCGCAGCGATCCGCGAGACGGATGCGATCTGCCAGGTCGTGCGCGCGTTCGAGGATCCCGACGTCGTGCACGTCGACGGTCGGATCGATCCCGCCGACGACGTCTCGACCGTGAACACCGAGCTCGTGCTCGCCGACCTCCAGACGATCGACAACCGGCTCGCGCGGCTCGCGAAGGAGGCGCGCATGCGCCCCGAGCTCGCCCGCCCGCTCGCCGAGGTCGAGCGCGCGCGGGCGGTCCTCGACACGGGCGAGACCGCGTCGTCCGCGGCGGCGCGCGGCGCGCTCGACCTCGAGCTGCTCGCGGACCTCCACCTGCTCAGCGCGAAGCCGTTCGTCTACGTGTTCAACGTGGACGAGGACGCGCTCGGCGACGACGCCCGCCGCGGCGAGCTCGCCGCGCTCGTCGCCCCCGCGGAGTCGGTCGTGCTCTGCGCGCAGATCGAGGCCGAGGTCGCGACGCTGGACGCGCAGGACGCGGCCGAGCTCCTCGCCGGGTACGGCCAGACGACGTCGGGGCTCGTGCAGCTCGTCCACGTCGGCTTCCGCGCGCTCGGGCTCCAGAGCTTCCTCACCGCCGGGCCGAAGGAGGCCCGCGCGTGGACGATCCACGCAGGCGACCTCGCGCCGCAGGCCGCGGGGGTCATTCACACGGACTTCCAGCGCGGGTTCGTGAAGGCCGAGGTCGTGAGCTACGACGACCTCGTCGCGGCCGGGTCGGTGCCCGCCGCGCGCGCCGCGGGCAAGGCCCGGATCGAGGGCAAGGACTACGTGATGCGCGACGGCGACGTCGTCGAGTTCCGGTTCAACGTCTGACACCCGCTCCGCCGCCGCGCCCCGCGCGCTCGCGCCGCACCGTCGCGACCGGCTGGCACAATCGCCACATGGACGCCGGACCCACCTACTCGGTGCGCACGAGCACGCGCGCACGGTACGCGCATCTCACGGTGTCGCCGCGCGACGGCGTCGTCGTCGTCGTCCCGCGGCGGTTCGACCGCTCCCGCATCCCCGAGCTCGTCGCGAGCCGGGCGGAGTGGATCCGCAGGGCCGAGCGGCGCATCGAGCGCGAGCGCGCCTCGGTCGTGAGCGACGACCGCGAGCGGCCTGCGTCCGTCGAGCTCCGGGCGGTCGGCGAGTCGTGGCGGGTCGAGTACGCGCCGGGCGACCAGGCGGCGGTCGTGGTCCGGGCACGGCCCGGGGCGGTGCTCGTGGTGTCGGGGACGACCGACGACGCGCCGCAGGTCGCGGCCGGCCTCGCCCGCTGGCTCGTCGCGCGCACCCGCGCGGACGTCGTCCCGTGGCTCGTCGACCTCGCGGGCGCTCACGGCCTTCGCGTGAGCGGGACGAGCGTGCGCGCGCAGCGGAGCCGCTGGGCGAGCTGCTCGTCCGCCGGCCGCGTGAGCCTCAGCCGGAACCTGCTGTTCCTGCCGCGTGAGCTCGCGGAGCACGTGCTGCTGCACGAGATCTGCCACCTGCGCGAGCTGAGCCACTCGCCGCGGTTCTGGCGACTGCTCGAGTCGGTCGACCCGGCCACGGCGACGCGGCGCCGGGACCTGCTGCACGCCTGGAAGTACGTGCCCGGGTGGGCTCAGCCCTGATCCCGGTCGTGCATCGGGTCAGCCGCGACCGCAGTTCGGCTTCTTGCCGTGGTTGGCCTTCTTCTTCTTGGACAGCTTGCGCTTCGTCGTTCGCTTGGACACGAAGGGGGAAGTGTAGTCGGCCCGCGGTGCCCGGCCCGCACGCCGCGCCGCGCCGCGCCCGCCCGCCCGGCCCGCACGCCG
>DAHUXW010000032.1 GCA_027306925.1 Acidimicrobiaceae bacterium
CGCGGCGGCCGCGGCAGCCGGCGCGGCGGCCGCGGCAGCCGGCGCGGCACGCGGCCGAGCCGTGTGCCGGCGGGCCGGAAGATCACGTCTTCTTGGACGAGCCTCTCGTCGCGCGTGCGATCGCGCCGACGGCGGGCGCGACCGCGAGCCACAGCGCGACGGTCACGACCATCGCCGTCGGGTAGCCGAACGGACGGATGCCGACGTCCTTCGCGACCGCTCCGGCGAAAAGCATGAGGAACCACGCGGACAGGAAGAACGGGGGCCCTGCCGCTACGAGCTTCGGGAAGTCCCGCATGGTGCTCGCTCCTTCGATCGCCTCCCGCGACTCATCATCGCCGTCGTGCGAGCTGCACGACAGTGCCGAAGGTCATCGCGACCGACCTCGGGTCCCGCCGTCACGGCCGCCGCCCGCGTCGCGCGCGCGTGTGGTGGACGGTCGCGAGGGCCCACATCGCGCCGACCGCGACCACGAACGCCCCGAGAACGCCGGCGCTCCCGGTCGTGAACGCGGCGAGGCCGAGGGCGAGGGTCGCGAGGCCACCGACGGCCGCGACTGGCAGGTACGCGCGGCTCCCGTAGGTGCGCGGGTCGGCACCGGCCACGAAGGCGAAGAGCCCGAGCACGAGACCAGCGCCGGCCATCGCCTGCACGTCCGCGACGAGCGGGATCTCGCCACGGACCAGGTAGCCGACGTACGCGATGGCGAGCGCCGCGACGAGGGTCGTCGTCACGAGGTCCCGCATCCATGCGCGCAACTGCGACCTCCTGGATCCGCCCCATCGCGGATCATGGCCCGGCCCGGCGTGCGCGGGAAGGGCCGAACGGCCCGGCGAGCGAGTGCCCGGCGTCGGGAGAGCCGAGGCGCACCCCGGTGCGTCCGGGCCGAACGGCCCTGCCGGAGCGACGTGCCCCGACGCGACGATGGGTGCTCGCGCAGGCCGGCGGCGGCGATCCAGGAGGGCTCGAGCAGCGATGGCGTCGCTCGGAGACGAGGTGGTGGCCGGCGTGGGGCTCAACGCGGCCGAGGTCCGCGCCCGCGTCGACTCGGGCCTCGTGAACACGCTGCCATCGCACGCGAGCAGGTCGATCGGCGAGATCCTCCGGGCGAACGTGCTCACGAGGTTCAACGCGATTCTCGGCGGCCTGCTCGTCGTCGTGGCGGTCGTCGGGCCCGTGCAGGACGGACTGTTCGGCGTCGTCCTCGTGCTCAACGCAACGATCGGCGTGGTCCAGGAGCTCCGCGCGAAGGTCGCGCTCGACCGGCTCGCGGTGCTCAGCGCGCCCGTGGCGCACCTGTTGCGGGACGGGAGTGTCGCCGACCGCCCGGTCGGCGAGGTCGTCGTGGACGACGTCCTCGATCTCCGGCCTGGCGACGAGGTCGTCGCCGACGCCGTGCTCGTGTCGTCCGCGAGCATCCAGGTCGACGAGTCTCTGCTCACCGGCGAGTCGCTCCCGGTGGACAAGCGCGCCGGCGACGAGGTGCTGTCGGGCAGCGTGGTCGTGAGCGGCACCGGCCGCTCGCGGGTCGTGCGCGTCGGCGCGGACGCGTACGCGCAGCGCCTGCAGCTCGCCGCGAAGCGCTTCGCGGTGGCATCCTCCCAGCTCCAGCAGGGGACGAACACGATCCTGCGGGTGATCAGCTGGGTCATCGCCCCGGTCGCAGCCCTGCTCGTGACGAGCCAGCTCGTGCGCTCGCACGTCGGATGGGAGCAGGCGCTCCGCGGCAGCGTCGCGGGGGTCGGCGCGATGGTGCCCGAAGGGCTCGTCCTGCTGACGACTCTCGCCTTCGCGATCGGCGCGCTCCGGCTGGCCCGCCGGAGGGTCCTCGTGCAGTCGCTCCCGGCGATCGAGGGCCTCGCGCGCGTCGACGTGGTCTGCCTCGACAAGACAGGGACGCTCACGATGCCGGGGATGACGCTCGAGCGCGTCGTCTCGCTCGCCGGGGACGCGCACGACGCGCTCGGCGCGATCGCCGCCGCGGACGTCGCGCCCAACGCGACGATGGCGGCGATCGGCCGTGGCTGCCCGTCGCCGCCGGGCTGGCGACCGGTCGCTAGCGTGCCGTTCTCGTCGGCGCGCAAGTGGAGCGCGGTGGAGTTCGAGGAGCAGGGGAGCTGGATCCTCGGCGCGCCGGACGTGCTCTTCGACGGCGCGAGAGCAGGCGCTCTCCCGGAGGCAGCGCGCGTGGCCGGCGGCGGCCGGCGACGGCGAGTGCTCGCGCTCGCGCGCTCGTGCGGTCCGCTCGCCGGCACCGAGCTGCCCGGCGACCTCGTTGCCGCCGGTCTCGTCGAGCTCAGCGAGCGGCTCCGTCCCGAGGCGGGCGAGACGGTCGGGTACCTCCTGGGCCAGGGCGTCGCCGTGAAGGTGATCTCCGGCGACGACCCCGAGACCGTCGCGGAGACCGCTCGGCTCGCCGGGGTGCCGGTCACGGGCGATCCCTTCGACGCGCGCCGCCTCCCGGAGGAGCAGGCCGCGCTGGCAGCGCTCGTCGCGGGAACGAGCGTGTTCGGACGGGTGCACCCGGAGCAGAAGAAGGTGATCGTCGAGGCGCTCCAGGCGCTCGGCCACGTCGTCGCGATGACGGGCGACGGCGTGAACGACGTGCCGGCGCTGAAGCAGGCCGACGTCGGCATCGCGATGGGAACGGGGAGCCAGGCGAGCCGCGCGGTCGCGAACATCGTGCTGCTCGACAGCGCGTTCAGCGCGGTGCCGCCGATCCTCGCCGAGGGCCGGCGCGTGATCGCCAACATCGAGCGCGTCGCGAACCTCTTCGTCACGAAGACGGTCTACGCCGCGCTGCTCGCGCTCGTCGTCGGCGTCCTCGCGGTCCCGTACCCGTTCTACCCGCGTCAGCTCACCGTCGTGAGCTCGCTCACGATCGGGATCCCCGGCTTCGTGCTCGCGCTCGCCCCGGGCGCGCCGCGAGCGAAGCCCGACTTCTTGAGGCGCGTCCTGCAGTTCACGGCGCCGGCAGGCGCGGGCGTCGCCGTCGCGACGCTCGCGGTCTACACGATCGCCCGCGGGCCCCAGCACGCGTCGACCCATGCGTCGAGCATGGCGGCCGCGGTCGCGCTCTTTGCCGTCGCGATCTTCGTCCTCGCGATGCTCGCCCGGCCGCTTCGTCCGTTGCGCCTCGGCCTCGTCCTCGCGATGGGCGGAGGCGGGGTGGTCGCGATGCTCGTGCCGATCTCGCGGCGGGTGTTCTCGTTCTCGGTGCCTCCAGCGTCGCTGCTCGCGACCGTCGTCACCGTCGCCGCGCCCGTGATGGTGATCCTGCTGGCGGCCCTCTGGCGCCAGAGCCGCCCGGTCCACGGTTCCCGATGAGCACGTGGGGGTCCATCGGCGCCGCCCTCGCGGCGGCCTGCAGCTTCGCGGTCGCGGCCGTGCTGCAGCAGGAGGCGGCGCGCCGGATGCCGCGCGAGTACAGCGGCCGCATCACCCTGCTCGCACGCCTGCTCCGCCAGCCCGCATGGCTCGCCGGTGTCGCGGCGATGCTGCTGGGCTACAGCCTCCAGGCGGTCGCGCTCGCGCTCGGACCCGTCGCGCTCGTGCAGCCGATCATCGCGACCGAGCTCGCCTTCGCGATCCCGGTCGGCATGGCGCGCGTGCACCGTTCGCCTGGCGTCCGGGAGTGGGTCGGCATCGCGAGCGTCCTCGCCGGGGTCTCGTTCTTCCTGCTCGCCGCGAGCCCCGCCGCCGGGTCCGCGAACCCGTCGGTCGCGGTGTGGGTGGACGCGCTGGCGCCGACGACGGTGATCGTCCTCGCGATCCTCGTCGCGGCTCGGCGGAGCGACGGTCCGGCCCGTCCGGTCCTCCTCGCCTCTGCCGCCGGCCTGTGCTTCGGCGTCGTCGCAGTGCTCACGAAGTCGACGATCTACTACTTCGGCGAGGGCGCGAGCGTCGCGCTCACGAGGTGGGAGCCGTACGGGCTCGTCGCGGTCGGCGTGATCGCGCTCGTGTGCTCGCAGAGCGCGTACCAGTCCGGACCGCTCGCGTACTCGATGCCGATGGTGGCGGTCCTCGAGCCGGCGAGCGCGGTCGTCATCGGGGCGACCGCGCTCGAGGAGGCCCTGCACGTCTCGCAGGCGTCGCTCGCGGTCTCCATGTCCGGAGCGTTGCTCGCCGTCGTGGGGATCGTGCTGCTCGCGCGCTCGCCGCTCGTCCACGGGATGTTCGTCGGGCAGGAGCTGGAGGCACGCGTGGCCGACGGCGACGATCCTCGCGGCACCGGCGGGGCGCGCGGCTAGGTGGTCGGAGCGGCAGGCGCCTGGGTCGCAGACGCGTGGAGCGACGCGTACCCCTCGCGCTCTTGCGCGAGGTGCAGACGCCACACCGCGTGAAGGTCGTAGAGGAGGCGCTGGAGCTCGAGGACGTCGTAGCGGTCAGGGCGGTCGGGATCCATAAGGTCGAGGACGCGACGTATCCGGAGGAGGTCGTGCCGGATCTCCGCGTGCGCCCGGAGCAGGCCGCCCGTCGGGTCCGTGCCGCCGACGAGGCGCGCGACCGCCGGGTAGAGCTCGCCCTCCTCGCGCACCTGGAGCGGCTCGAGCTCGGCCGAGAGCGTCGAGTGCAGCGAGCGAACGGCCTCCACGACCTCGCGCGAGCTGTCGTTCGCGAGCCGTGCCGCGAGCGTCCGGGTCTCGGTGACGAAGGGGTCGAGCACCGCGCGATCCGCCGCGAAGCGACCGAGCAGGGCCTTGTCGGCGGGTGACAGGCGTGTGCGCCGAGCCGGGACGAGCGCGCGGAGCGCGACGAGGATCGCGGCGACGTCGATGCCCTCCTGGAGGAGGGCACCCAACGACGCCGGGAGCCAGCCGACGCCTGCGACCGCCATCGCGACGACCGAGAGGCCGATGCCGGTCGCGGCCGCCTCTGCGGCGCGGCGCTTCGACCGCCGTGCGATGACGACCGCGTCGCCGAGGCTCTCGAGCCGGTCGACGGACAGCACGACGTCGGCGGCCTCGGAGGCGGCGGTCGACCCGCGCCCGCCGAGCGCGACGCCGACGTCGGCGAGCGCGAGCGCGGGTGCGTCGTTTATGCCGTCGCCGACCATGACCGTCGGTCCTCGCCGCCGCTCGATCTCGACGGCGTCGACCTTCTCCGCCGGACCGCGCCGTGCGTAGACGGCGTCGACCCCGATGACGGCCCCGACCGACTCGGCGATGTCCTCCCGATCGCCGGTCACCATCACGATCCGGTCGAAGCCGTCGGCGCGCAGGTTCCGCACGGTGAGCGCGGCTCCCGGCCGGATCGGGTCGTCCATGAGGATCGCGCCGACGATGCGGCCGTCGAGGGAGACGTAGGTCGCGATCGAGCCGTCGAGGTCGGCTTGGCGCCGGATCGCACGGAGCCAGTCGTCGGAGGTGTCTGCGCCGAGCCAGTCGGCGCGCCCGAGGGCGACCTCGGTCCGGCCCACCCGGCCGCGGATGCCCGAGCCGGGCTCTTCGTGCGCGTCGCGCGGGAGATCGAGGGCGAGGTCGCGCGCCCTCGCGGTCGCGACGATCGACGCCGCGAGGACGTGCGGCGAGACCTGGTCGAGCGACGCGGCGAGCCGGAGCACCTCGTCGGGTTCCACGCCGTCGCGGCACGCGACGTCGGTGACGACCGGGGAGCCGCGCGTCAAGGTGCCGGTCTTGTCGAGCAGCAGCGTGCCGCCGCGGGCGAGCCGCTCGAGCACGGCGCCGCCCTTCACGATGACGCCGCTTCGCGCCGCGAGGGCGAGCCCGGACACGAGGGCGACCGGCACGGCGAGCACGAGCGGGCACGGGGTCGCGACGACGAGGACGGCCACGGCCCGCGTGACCGATCCCGACGCCGCCCACGCGCTCCCGGCGGCGACGGCGCTCGCGACGACGAACCACCGCGCGTAGCGGTCCGCGAGGCGCTCGCTCGGCGACACCGACGTCTCGGCCACCTCGACGAGCCGGAGGATCGTCGCGTAGGTCCCTTCGGATGCGAGCGTCGTGACGCGAAGCTCGAACGCCGGGCCCCCGTTGACGGCGCCGCTGCGGACGGGCTCGCCGGGCCGTACGGTGCGCGGGACCGGCTCGCCGGTGAGCGCCGACTCGTCGAGCACCGCGAGGCCCTGGTCGAGCAGGCCGTCCAGGGGGATCACCTCGCCGGTCGCAACGGTCACGAGGTCGCCGACCGCGACCTGCGCGAGCGGCAGCTCGACGAGCTGCCCGGAGCGATGGACGCGCGCGACCGTCGGCGTCCGCTCCACGAGCGCGGAGAGGTCGCGGCGAGCGCGTCCGGCGGCCCACGCGTCGAGCTCGCGTCCGGTCGCGAGCATCGTCGTCACGAGCGCGCCGGCCAGGTACTCGCCGACGGCGACCGTGCCGACGAGCGCGGCGAGCGCGACGACGTCCGCCCCGAGCCGCCGCTCGACGGCAGCGGCCCCGACCCACCACGACGCCGACGCGATGCCGAGGGCGGTGACCGCGAGCCACAGGACGTGGCCGGTCGAGGCGGAACCCGCGAGGTGCGCGACGCCACCTGCGCCGAGCCCGGCGACCGAGAGCACGAGGAGCGCGAGATAGCGACGAATCGCCGCGGCGGACATCTCAGCCGGACGCTCGTCCCATCGTCCGCAGGTTCGCGCGATCGTGGGCGTGGTCCCAGGGTCTTTCGGCCCCTGCGCGCGCCGGGGCGGTGACGCGACCGGCGGCACCACGCCGCGTCCGCTGTGTGAAGGGACCGCAGCGGGGACCTTCGGCCCTGACGCCGGGAGCGAGGGTCGTGGTCACATCTTTCGGTGTCGTGCCGACATGTCGCATCGAGTCGGAAGGAGGGCGCGGCGGACCATGGACAAGAGAGGCAGTCTGCGCATCGGGATCGGGGTCGCGGTCGTCGCGGGCGGCTGTGCGGCGGCGTTCCTCGCCGGCGGATCCCGCCCCGTCGCGGCCGCGCCCGAGGCGAGCCCGGCCGCGGCCGCGGTGGACCCGGCGGTCGCGCTCCAGCGCGACCTCGTGCGCGTCGTGAACACCGTGCGCCCGTCGGTCGTGGAGATCTCGACGAGCACCGGGCTCGGCTCCGGCGTCGTCTACGACGCGAAAGGCGACATCGTGACGAACGCGCACGTCGTCGGTGATGCGACGTCGTTCACGGTGTCGCTGTCCAACGGGACCCGGCTCGCGGCGCGTCTCGTCGGGATGTTCGCCCCCGACGACCTCGCGGTGCTGCGCGTCTCGACGACGAAGGAGCTGACGCCCGCGACCTTCGCGCGGTCCTCGACGGTCCAGGTCGGCGACATCGTGCTCGCGATGGGCAATCCCCTCGGTCTGTCGAGCTCGGTGACCGACGGCATCGTGAGCTTCAACGGCCGGACGCTGAGCGAGGGCAATGGCGTCGTGCTCACCGACCTCATCCAGACGAGCGCGGCGATCAACCCGGGCAACAGCGGCGGGGCGCTCGTGAACATCGCGGGGCGGGTGATCGGGATCCCGACGCTCGCCGCGTCGAGCGGCTCGGGCGCTGCGGCGGGGCTCGGCTTCGCGATCCCCACGGACACCGTGAAGCTCATCGTCCCGCAGCTCATCGCGACCGGCAAGGTCACGACCGCGGGACGGGCCGCGCTCGGGGTGAGCGGCGCGACGGCCCAGACCTACTCGGGTGAGAACGTCGGCGTCGTGGTGACCGCGGTCCAGGCAAACGGGCCCGCGGCCAAGGCCGGGATCTTGGTCGGCGAGCTGATCACCGCGGTGAACGGTCGCGCGACACCCACGTTCGCGGACCTGCAGGCGATCCTCGCGACGCTGAAGCCCGGCTCGCGCGCGGCCGTCGCGGTCACCTCGGCGAGCGGCGCGAAGCGGACGGTGACGGTCGTCCTCGGCGACCTCGCGTCGAGCTGAGCCGCGGCCGGGGCCGTCCGACCGCGACGCGGCTGGACGGCCGCCTAGAGCGTGGTGCCGCCGTGGCGGCGGTGCCTTCGCGAGCGGTGCACGAGCAGGACGACGACGAGCGCGACGAGGATCGGGGCCATCGGGGCGCGCGGCCTGTTCCACTCCCAGGGTCCCCAGCCGACGAGGCCCCACGCCCACGAGCCGGTGGCGAACGCGAGGGACGCCGCGACGAGCGCGACGACGAGCGCGCGCGAGCGCCGGCGGGTCCTTCCGGCCGCGGGCACCGGGCTCGTGGCCGGCAGAGCCGGGAGGTCCCGGAGCAGCCCGGAGAGGTCGCCGCGGGTCTTCGCGCTCATTGCCTGGCCCATTCGCTCGTCGAACTCCTGCTGGTCGAGGCGTCCGTCCGCGAAGTGGGTGGAGAGCGCGTCAGCGATCTCGTGCCGCTCCGCGTCGGACACCCGCATCTCGGGCGGCGGTGCTGCGTCCGGGTCGCGCCGCCAGCCTGCGCCAGGTGGCCACGGGGGGAGGTTGGTCGCGCGCATCGTGCTCGTCGCTCCTTGGATCGGGGGACTCGTGCTCAGGCCGGCTGGTGGCGGTGGAGGAGCTCGGCGGCGAGGGACTCGCTCGCGCCCTGCGCGGGGATGAACAGCCAGGCCGCCGCGTACAGCGGGATCCCCGCGCCACCGAGCAGGGTGAACGCCACGATCGCGAGGCGTACGACGGCGGTGTCGATGTCGAGGTACTCGCCGAGCCCGGTCGCCACGCCGGCGACGATGTGACCCCGATCCACCCGCCGGAGCGGGTGGTCCTCCCTGGTGCTCGATTCGGCTGTCGTCATGAGCACATCGTCAGGCACGGCGCCACCGAGGTGAATCGGGGCCCACCCGCATTCGACCCTGACCGCGGCCCGGGCGGGTCGGGGATCTCCCTGATGCCGCGCCCGGGCGAAGGGTGCGAACATTGGTGCATCGAGACCTCCCGCGAGCCCGCGCAGTCCCGGCCCGGTGCCGGGGAGCCGGCGGCGTCGGCCGGCCGCGGTCCGGGCCAGGCCGAGCACGACGCCGCGCTCTGGCACCGCGGGCGTCCCTGGCACGGCGCCCGCCGGCCGGGGCCGCTGCGCCGCGGCCTCGACGAGCGGATCGTCGGGGGCGTCGCCGCAGGCGTGTCCCGCAAGATCGGGGTGGACCGGACCGTCGTGCGCGCCGCGTTCGTGCTCAGCACGCTCACGGGTGGGGTGGGGATCGCAGCGTACGTGCTCGCGTGGCTCTTCGTCCCTGTGGAGGGCGAGGAGCACGGCGCCGCGTCCCGCGCGGTCGGGGACCGTCGAGGCGTCGCTCTCGCGCTCGGTCTGGTGCCGTTCCTCGCGCTCACGCTCGTCGTCGCCTCGCTCGTCGGTGCGACCTGGCTGACGACGATCTCCTGGCCGCTGTTCATCGCGGCCGGAGGTCTCGTGCTCGTGTGGCGCAACGTCGGATCCGAGGAGCGCGTGCTGCTCGAGGCGCGCCTCGGACCGCTGGGGCTCGCGGGGACCTCGCCGCGTCGCAGTCGCCGTCTGCTTCTCCTGCGCACCGTCGTCGGCGCCGCGGTCGCGTTCGCCGGGCTCGACCAGCTCACGACCGGACGCGGCGCCACCGGCACCGCCAGGACGCTCGTCGGCCTCCTGCTGGTCGTCGCGAGCGCGCTCGCGATCTTCGGGCCCTGGTGGTTGCGGATCGTGCGCGATCTCGTGGCTGAACGTCAGGCGAGGGTGCGTGCCGAGGAGCGCGCGGACGTCGCGGCGCGCGTCCACGACTCGGTGCTCCAGACGCTCGCGCTGATCCAGCGGCGGGCGGACGACCCGCACGAGGTCGTGAAGCTCGCACGCTCGCAGGAGCGCGAGCTGCGCAGCTGGCTGTTCGAAGGACGGATCCCGGGCCGGACGTCCGACGAGGACACGTCGATGGTCGGCGCGGTCGAGCGCATCCAGCGCGAGGTCGAGGAGGTGCACGGGGTGCCGGTCGAGGCGGTGGTCGTCGGCGACTGCGCGCTCGACGACGACCTCCGGTCGCTCGTCGAGGCCGGCAGGGAGGCGACGGTGAACGCGGCGAAGTGGTCCGGCGCGCCGGTCGTCTCGCTCTTCGTCGAGGTCGAGCCCGGGTCCGTGGAGATGTACGTGCGCGACCGGGGCGAGGGGTTCGACGAGTCGGCGGTCGCTCCGGACCGCCGCGGGCTCTCCGAGTCGATCCGCGGCCGCATGGACCGGCACGGCGGGAGCGCGAGCGTGCGGACCGCGCCGGGCGACGGGACCGAGGTCACGCTCACCATGGTGAGGCGGTAGGAGACGTCCGGCCGCCCGCGCGTGTTCCTCGTGGACGACCACGCGCTCTTCCTCGCCGGCGTGCGCGCCGAGCTCGGGGCGTCCGCCGACGTCGTCGGCGAGGCGGACGACGTCGCGCCGGCGATCGAGCTGATCGCCGAGCGACTCCCGGACGTCGTGCTGCTCGACGTGCACCTGCCGGGTGGCAGCGGGGCGGAGGTCGTCGCCGCGCTCCACCGGGACCATCCGGAGGTCCGCTTCCTGGCGCTCTCGGTCTCCGACGCCCCCGAGGACGTGATCGCGGTGATACGGGCGGGGGCGCGGGGCTACGTGACGAAGACGATCGACGGCCACGAGCTCGCGGACGCGGTGCGGCGCGTCGCGGGGGGCGACGTCGTGTTCTCACCGCGCCTCGCGGGCTTCGTGCTCGACGCGTTCGCCTCGTCGCCCTGCGAGGTGAGCCCGAGCTTCGACCCCGAGCTCGACCTGCTGTCGCCGCGTGAGCGCGAGGTCCTCCGGCTCATCGCACGCGGCTACTCGTACAAGGAGCTCGCGATGGAGCTGTCGATCTCCGTCAAGACCGTCGAGAGCCACGTCTCCGCAGTGCTCCGAAAGCTCCAGCTGTCGAGCCGCCACCAGCTCACGCGCTGGGCGACCGAGCGCCGGCTCGTCTAGGCGTGCGCCGCGCGACGCCGGTGCGCGTCGCGGCCCGCGTGGCCGCCGGCGCCGCGGCTCTCGCAGTTGCAGTGGCCGCGCCCGCGCCCGCGCCCGCCGCGCCCGCGCCCGCCGCGCCGACCGTGGACACTCGGGCGTTGCGCGGTCATGGGACCCTCGCGTTCGTCTCGCTCGGGCGGCTCTACGTGCTGAGCGGAGCCACCGGACGCCTGCGGCGATCCTCGGCCGCGGGCGAGGAGGCGTACGCACCGGCGTACTCGCCACGCGGGCGATGGCTCGCCTACTCGACGCGTCCCACCGCCGGGTCGGGCGGCGGGACGCCCGCGCTGTTCGTCGCGCGCGCGGACGGCGCGGACCGCCACCGCGTGCCCGGAGCGAGCGAGGGGTCGTGGCTCCCCGATGGCGAGCTGCTCGCGGGCGGCACTGTCTGGCGCGTCGCCGTGGACGGCTCCGTGGTGCGCGCAGCTGCGGCACCGGTCGGCCTCGTCGCCTGGGCGCCCGACGCGAGTGCGTTCGCGTTCGTCACGTCGACCCTCGCCCCGACGCACACGCGGCCCTCGTCCGGCGTCGAGCAGCTGCAGCTCGCGGCGTCGCTCACCGGTCGCCGGACGGTGTGGTACACGGCGCACGTGGCCTTCACGCCGAAGGAAGGCTTCAGGGGGGACTTCGTGACCGCGGTGACCGTGCGCCCGCGCGGCCAGGGAGTGCTGTTCACGCTCGATCCGCTCGGCTCGGCGTCGATCGCGGCGGACGGGCTCGCGCTCGAGTTCCTCGCAGGGCCGGGTGCCCGTCCGGTGCGCCTGGGGCTCACCGTGGACGACGCGGTGACGGTCGCCTCGAGCGGTGCGGTCGCGTTCGTCGACGGCCCGAGCCGGTACGCGTGGACGACCAAGCACCTCGAGACGTGCGCCGGGGTTGGCGGCGCGTGCGCGGCGGTCGTGGAGCCACGCGGCCAGCTCACGTTCGATCCCGCATGGTCGCCCGGCGGGCGCTCGCTCGCGTACGTAGCGGCCCCGCCCGGACGCTCGCCCAGCTTCTACCAGGCTGAGCTCGTGCGCTGGTACGCGTCGCACACGCTCTGGCTGCTTCGCGGACGTGCGCGCACGCCGCGGCGCGTCGCCGGCGTACGCGGCGCGTCGGCGCCGCCGTGGTCCGCCGACGGCCGGAGCGTCGTGTACGCCGCCGGCGACGCGCTGTGGCTCGCGGGAACGGGCGGGGGTGCGCCCGTGAGGATCGCCGGGCCGCTGCTTCCGCCGGCTTCCTGGCCCAACTACTACGGCCAGGTCGCCTGGCGGTTGCAGTTCGCGTGGGCCTCGTGACGCCGCGACGCGCCTACGAGGTCGCGAAGTAGCCGGACGCGTCGATCACGACGTTCACGGCGGCGCCGTGGCTGTTGTAGATCTGGACGCCTCCGGAGCCCGAGGTGTCCGCGATCGTGAAGTTCGCGACGACCGCTCCCGCGGTGAAGTTCACGTCGGACGCGACCGGGACCGTCGCGTCCGAGACCGGGTAGACGGTGACGTAGCCGGCGGCGCTGCCCGCGACGACCGTGACGTTGCCCGCGACCGCGGTCGCGCTCGCCGGGATGCCGCTGCCGGCGAGCGCGAAGTGCTCCGAGCCGGCGGGGGCGATCGCGGAGCCGTTGGTCTGGCTTCGCGTGTCGCTCAGGCGCACGGGCGTGATCGGGACGAACACCGAGCCCGTGCCGCCGGCGCCGGTGTAGTAGCCGCTCACGTCGACGTCGACGTTCACGGTCCCGGCGCCGTTGAACACCTCGACCTGGCCGGAGGTGCCGACGCCGACGGTCACGCGGTTCGCGACGGTCTCACCCGCCGTGAAGTTCACGTTCGACGCGAGCGGGCGGGTGACGCCTGCCGGGTAGACCGTGAGGTAGCTCGCGGCCGATCCCTGCGACGCGGTGACGTTGAGCACGACCGCCGTCGCGGTCGCGGGCACGGCGTCGCTCACGTTGCTGCTCGCGACCGTGACCGCGCTCGCCGCCCCGGGGCCGATCTTCGCACCGGCCGCGAGCG
>DAHUXW010000061.1 GCA_027306925.1 Acidimicrobiaceae bacterium
CGCGCGGGGGCGGGCTTCCAACCGGCCCTGCGCCGCTCGAGCTCCTCGGGCGCGACGTCGAGCTCGATCGTCCCCGCGTCCGCGTCGACGACGATGCGGTCCCCGTCCGCGACGAGCGCGATCGGTCCGCCGACGGTCGCCTCCGGCGCGACGTGGCCGATGCAAAAGCCGCGCGTTCCCCCCGAGAAGCGGCCGTCCGTCACGAGCGCGCAGTCGGCCCCGCGACCGGCACCGGTCAGCGCGCCGGTGACCGCGAGCATCTCGCGCATGCCCGGACCGCCCTTCGGTCCCTCGTAGCGGATGACGAGCACGGTACCCGGACGGATCTCGCCCGCGAGGATCGCGTCCATCGCCGCGTCCTCTCCGTCGAAGACTCGCGCCGTGCCGTCGAAGCTCGAGACGTCGCTCCCGGCGATCTTCACCACCGCTCCCTGCGGCGCGAGCGAGCCGCGCAGGACCGCGGTGCCGCCACGCACGTGGATCGGCGCTGACATCGGCCGGACGACGTCGCCGTCGGGGGACGGCGGGTCGAGCAGCGCGAGGTTCTCCGCGACCGTCCGGCCCGTGACCGTGAGGCATTCCCCGTCGAGCAGGCCCGCCCCGAGAAGCTCGGCCATGACGACCGGGACGCCGCCGATGCGGTCGAGGTCGGTCATGTGGAACCGCCCGTGCGGCTTCATGTCCGCGAGGTGCGGCACCCGGCGCCCGACGCGGTCGAAGTCGTCGATCGTGAGCTCGACGCGCGCCTCGTTGGCGATCGCGAGGAGGTGGAGCACCGCGTTCGTCGAGCCTCCGAGGGCCATCGAGACCGCGATCGCGTTCTCGAACGCCGCCTTCGTCATGATCTGGCGCGGCCGGATCCCGAGCTCGAGCAGGTTGAGGACCGCGCGGCCCGAGTCGTACGCGACCACGTCGCGCCTGCGGTCGACGGCCGGCGCGCTCGCGCCCGACGGCAGCGCCATGCCGATGGCCTCGGCGACCGACGCCATCGTGTTGGCGGTGAACATCCCCGCGCACGACCCTTCGGTCGGGCACGCGTTCCGCTCGATCTGCAGGAGTGTCTCGTCGTCGAGCTCGCCCGCCGCGTTCGCACCGATCGCCTCGAAGACGCTCACGATGTCGAGGGTCTGGTCGCGCCAGTGCCCGGGAAGGATCGACCCCGCGTACACGAACACCATCGGGAGGTCGAGCCTCGCTGCCGCCATGAGCATCCCGGGGAGCGACTTGTCGCAGCCCGCGAGGCCGACGAACGCGTCGAAGCGCTCCGCGTGCATGACGGTCTCGACCGAGTCCGCGATCACCTCGCGGCTCACGAGCGAGGCGCGCATCCCCTCGTGACCCATCGAGATCCCGTCGGAGACCGAGATCGCGACGAACTCGAGCGGGAATCCCCCGGCCGCCCGCACGCCCTCCTTCGCCCGGTCGGCGAGCCGGCGCAGCGGCAGGTTGCACGGCGTCACCTCGTTCCAGGTCGACGCGACGCCGACCTGTGGCTTCGCGAAGTCGTCCTCGCGCATGCCGACCGCACGGAGCATCGCCCGCGCGCCGGCGCGCCGCGGCCCCTCGGTGACGTCCTGGCTGTGGATCTTCAGCGAGCGGCCGGGCTCGGATGCGTCGTGTGCCATGCGCCAAGCCTAGGCGTGGCCGCGGCGCCCGTCCGCTCCCGCGACGCGCCGGCACGCACGCGCAGGCCCCGGACTGCACGCGCCGGCACGCGCGTCGGGCGGCGCTGCGGGGGCGGCGGGCTCAGCCCCGCCGGGCGTCGAGCGCCTCGGCGACCGTCCGGCCGTTCGCTCGGCCCTTCGTCGCCTTCATCACCTGGCCGGTGAGCAGCTGGGCGACCTTCGACTCGCCGCCGAGGAAGCGCTCCCACTCGGCCGGGTGGGCGGCGATCACGTCGTCGACGACGCCCGCGAGCTCGTCGGACGAGAGCGCCTCGTAGCCGAGCCGCCGCGCGATCTCCTCGGGCTCGCCGCCGTGCTCCAGCAGCTCCGCGAGCACAGTCTTGGCCTGGGTCGACGAGAGCTTCCCCGTCACCTCGAGGCCGAGCAGGTCGGCGAAGGCCGTCGCGTCGAGCCGACGGGCCTCCTCGGGGCGCTGCGCGGCCTCGTTGGCCGCGCGCCGCAACGCGAGCGACGGGTCCGCGCCGAGGCCGACGGCTGCGACGACGAGGTCGTCGAGGCCGAGGTCGACGACGGTCGCGACCTGGTCCGAGGCGCCTGCCTCGCCACCGAGCGCGTCCCCGACGAGCGCGGCGACGCGCTTGCGCCGGGCCGCCGGCATGAGCGGCATTCCGGCGGTCGCGCGCTCGACGAGGTCCGCGTCCGGGACGAGCGGGACGAGGTCGGGCTCGGAGAAGTACCGGTAGTCGTTGGCCTCTTCCTTCGAGCGCATCGAGGAGGTCCGGCCCTCCGCCTCGTTCCAGTGGCGGGTCTCCTGCACGACTCGCCCGCCGGACTCGACGAGCGCGACCTGGCGCGCGGCCTCGTGCTCGATCGCGCGGCCGAGCGAGCGCAGGGAGTTGAGGTTCTTCACCTCGCAGCGCGTCCCGAGCACGTCCGATCCGAGGGGGCGGACCGAGACGTTGGCGTCGACGCGGAGCGACCCCTCCTCCATCCGTCCGTCGGACGCGCCGGACGCGACGAGGACCGCGCGCAGCTCGGAGACGTACGCGCGCGCCTGCTCGGCGCCGCGGACGTCGGGTCGGGAGACGATCTCGACGAGCGGCACGCCCGCCCGGTTGTAGTCGACGAGCGAGTAGTCGGCGTCGTGGATGCGTCCCCCGCCGCCGACGTGCGTCGTCTTACCGGTGTCCTCCTCGATGTGGGCGCGCTCGATCCCGACGCGCAGGCCGCCGGGCAGCTCGAGGTAGCCGTCGACGTTGATCGGCTCGTCGTACTGGCTGATCTGGTAGTCCTTCGGCATGTCCGGGTAGAAGTAGTTCTTGCGGTGGAACGTCGACGGCCGGACCTCGCAGTGCAGCGCGCGCCCGATCCGGATCGCGAGCTCGACGGCCCGGCGGTTGAGCACGGGGAGCGACCCGGGGAGGCCGAGGCAGACCGGGCAGACGTGCGTGTTCGACACGGCGCCGAAGGCGTTCGTGCAGCCGCAGAAGAGCTTCGTCGCGGTCGCGAGCTCGCAGTGGACCTCGAGGCCGACGACGATCTCGTAGCCCTCGACGCCCGCCTCGCCGGCGCGCGCCGGCGCGCCGGCCGGCGTCCCGCTCCCGCTCATCGTGCGCTCCTCGTGCCGACCGGCCCGCGCACGCCGGGCGGTGCGCCCGCCTCGACGACGGCCGCGGCCCGGAACATCTCGCGCTCACCGAGCGCCGGCGCGAGGACCTGGACGCCGACGGGCAGGCCGGCCTCGCCGAGCGCGAACGGCACGCTCATCGCGGGGTGGCCCGCGAGGTTCGTCGGGATCGTGAACAGGTCCGCGAGGTACATCTCGAGCGGATCGTCGGTCTTCGCGCCGAACGCGAACGCGACCGAGGGCGTCGTCGGCGCGAGGAGAACGTCGAAGTGGCCGTACGCGCGGGCAAAGGCCCGCGCGACGATCGTGCGCACCCGCTGCGCCTGGGCGTAGTAGGCGTCGTAGTAGCCCGCGGACAGCACGTAGGTCCCGAGCATGACGCGTCGCTTCACCTCGGCGCCGAAGCCCGCAGCCCGCGTCCGCGCGTTCATGGTCTCGACGTCCGGCGCGTCGACCCGCAGGCCGTAGCGGACTCCGTCGTAGCGGGCGAGGTTCGACGACGCCTCGGCGGGAGCGATCAGGTAGTACGCGGACAGGCCGTGGAGAAGCTCCGGCAGCGCCACGTCGTCGACCTTCGCCCCCGCGGCCGCGAGGACCTCGGCTGCCGAGCGGACCGCGGACGCGCAGTCCGGCGAGGCGTCGGCGAGGAAGTCGGAGACGACCCCGACCCTCAGGCCGTCGGCACCGTCGTCGAGCACCTCCGAGCAGCGTGGGGCCGCGCGCTCGAGCGAGGTCGAGTCCATCTCGTCGTGGCCGGCGATCGCCTCGAGGACCGCGGCCGCGTCGGCGACCGTGAGCGCAAACGGGCCGATCTGGTCGAGCGAGCTCGCGAACGCGACGAGGCCGTAGCGAGAGACGACGCCGTAGGTCGGCTTCACGCCGACCACGCCGCAGAGCGCGGCCGGCTGGCGGATCGAGCCGCCGGTGTCGGAGCCGAGCGCGACGGGGACCATCCCCGCGGCGACCGCGGCCGCGCTGCCGCCCGACGAGCCGCCCGGCACGCGCGACGTGTCCCACGGGTTGCGCGTCGGACCGGTCGCCGAGTTCTCCGTCGAGGACCCCATCGCGAACTCGTCGAGATTCGTCTTGCCGACGAGGAGCGCGCCCGCCGCAGCGAGGCGGCGCACGACCGTCGCGTCGTACGGCGGCGTCCAGCCCTCGAGGATCCGCGACGAGCACGTCGTCGGCGCGGCGCGCGTGCAGATGTTGTCCTTCAGCGCCACGGGCACGCCGGCGAGCGACCCGGGGTCCTGCCCCGCCCCGACCATGCGGTCGATCTCGGTCGCGCGCTCCCTCGCCCGCTCGCCCATGAGCGAGTTGAAGCAGTGCAGCTCGCGGTCGCGCGCCTCGATCGCCGCGAGCGCTTCGTCGAGCACGCTCGCCGCGCTGAGCTCGCCGGCGCGGACCCGCGCCGCGATCTCGGTCGCTCCGCCCACCGGCGGCGTCACGGCTCCTCCCCGAGGATGCGCGGCACGAGAAACCGGCCGTCCTCGGCGCGCGGCGCCCCCGAGAGCACCTCGTCGCGCTCGAGGCACGGCCGGGGCTCGTCGGCACGCAGCACGTTGCGGAGCTCGAGCGCGTGGGACGTCGGCGGCACGCCCGCGGTGTCGAGGCGCCGGACCGCCTCGACGTGCTCGAGGATCGCGGAGAGCTGCCCCGCGTACGTCGCGGACTCCTCGGCGGTGATCTCGAGGCGCGCGAGCCGGGCGATGTGCGCGACCGCCTCGCTCGACAGCTGCTCGCTCACGGCGCGAGGTCCACGGAAGCTCTGGCGGTCATGGCCGTATGCTACCCAGGGCCCACCCGCAACCCGCGAGCACGGGTGCGCCCCGGCGCGAGGAGCCTGACAATGCCGAAGTACGCGTTCTTGAGCCCGGACTGGATCGAGGCGGCGCGTGTCGTGAAGCAGGAGCACGCCCACGCCGCACCCGCGCCGTCGACGAGCGTCCGCATGAACCTCGTGGTCGAGCAGATGCCCTTCGGCGAGCCGACCGTCGACGCGCACCTCGACACGAGCGCGGGGGCGATCGAGCTCGAGCTCGGCCATCTCGAGGGCGCCGACGTGAAGGTCTCGCTCGACTACACGACCGCGAAGGCCATCCTCGTCGACGGCGACGGCCAGGCCGCCATGCAGGCGTTCATGGCCGGCCGGATCCGGGTCGAGGGCGACATGGCGAAGCTCCTCGCGTTCCAGGCGACCCCGCCGGCCGGCCGGGCGCTCGAGGCCGCCGACCAGATCCGCGCGATCACCGAGTAGGACGCGCGGCCCCTCGGCCCGGCGGGGCGCCCGCCCGACCCGCTCAGCCGACCAGGCCGGAGAACGACTCGGCGAGCTCGTCGATCGTCCAGCGACCGCCCTTCTCGATGGTCCCGCCGAGCGCCCACGGCTCGAACACCTGGACCTTGCCGCCCTGCGCGAAGAAGACGCGGCCCGTGACGTCGCACCGCGGCGAGGCGAGGTACGCGACGAGCGGCGAGATGTTCGCCGGGTCCCACATGTCGAACACGTTGGGCTCCGCCGGGGCCTCGAGGAGCTTCGCGAGGCCGGGGCTCGTCTCGGTCATCCTCGTGCGGGCCGCGGGTGAGATCGCGTTCACGCGCACGCCGTAGCGGGCGAGCTCCTGGGCGCAGATGACCGTGAACGCCGCGATCCCGGCCTTCGCGGCCCCGTAGTGCGACTGTCCCGGGTTGCCGACGAGGCCGGAGGTCGACACCGTGTTCACGACCGCGGCCTGCACGGGCTCCCCCGCCTTCGAGCGCTCGCGCCAGTACGCGGCGGCGAACCGGGTCGGGACGACGTGGCCCTTCAGGTCGACCTGCATGATCACGTCCCAGTCCTGCTCGGTCATGTTCACGAGCGCGCGGTCGCGGAGGATGCCCGCGTTGTTCACGACGATGTGCAGGTCGCCGAAGGCCTCGACCGCCTGGTTCACGAGCTCCTCGCCCGTGTCCCACGACGCGACGTCGAGCGTGCTCGCGACCGCCCGACCGCCGCCCGCCCGGATCTCCGCCGCGACGCGCTCCGCGGGGCCGGAGTCCTCGGCGGTGCCGTCGACCGCCGTCCCGCGGTCGTTCACGACGACGCTGGCACCCTCGGCGGCGAACAGGAGCGCGTGCGCACGCCCGAGCCCGCGACCCGCCCCGGTGATGATCGCGACCTTGCCGTCCAGCTCACCCATCGGCGATACCTCCCGAGTGCCGCAAGCCCGAGCGCGCGCCAGGCGAGTCGGGCGCGACGTTGCCAGCCGGGGCGCGAAAGGTCAAGGGCAGTAGGTCCCGAGACGCGGGCCGCGGACCGCGCCCGGTCGCGTCAGGCCACGTAGAGCGTCACGGACGAACGCGGCCGGACCTGCGTGCCCGGTGCGGGATCGGTCGTCGTCGCGTACGTCGCGAACGGCGGTCCGATCTGCTCGGTCACGCTCAGCCCGGCCCGGGTCAAGAGCGCGACCGCGTCCTTGATCGACAGGTTCCGCACGCTCGGCACCGCGACGGTCCGCGGCCCGCGCGACACGACGACCTCGACGTGGCTGCCCACGGCGACGCCCGACACCCCAGACGCCGGGACGGTCGACACCACGTCGCCGCTAGCGACCGTGTCCGAGTACGCGAGCGACTCGACGGGGACGAGCCGCAGCGCGCCGAGCCGAGCCTCGGCCGTGGACCAGGTCGACCCGGCGAGACCCGTCGGGATCGTGCGCGGCGCGGGCCCGGAGGAGACCGTCAGGTGCACCGCGCTCGCGAACGGCGCGCTCCCCGACGACGGGGTCGCGCGGAGGACCTCGCCCGCCGGGACGGTCTCGCTGTAGGCGGTCGCGACGACCGGGACGAGGTGCGCGGCCCGCGCGAGCGCGACGGCGGCCGCCCGCGTCCGCCCGGTGAGGGTCGGGACCGCCACGGGTTCGTGGCCCTTCGACTCGACGACGGCGACGACTGCACCCGACCGCTCCCGCGTGCCCGGTGCCGGGGACTCGGCGAGGACCGCGCCCGCGGCCACGCTCGGCGAGAACTCGGCCGAGCTCACCTCGAGGCGCAAGCCGGCGCGTGCGGCCTCGGCGTGCGCCGTCGCCAGCGGGAGCCCCCGGAGCGCGGGGACCTCGTGCCCGTAGACCACGAAGCGGATCGCGGCCGCCGCGCCCGCCGCGAGCACGACGAGGGCGACGAGCGTCACGAGCACCGCGCGAAGCGCACGGTGGCGCCGCGAACCGCGCCCGCGCCCGCGCCCGCGCCCTCCGGCGTCGTCGGGCCCGGCGTCGAGTTCGTCGCCGCCGTCGCCGTCGGCCTCGTGGTCGTAGATCCCGGCCGCGACGGCGGGGACCGCGGTGTCCGCGGACCCCGCAGCGGGCCGCGGAGCGGGGCCACGGTCGTCCGCCTCGCGGTCGTAGAGCCGCG